>JBEVDF010000078.1:0-3082 GCA_040514145.1 Aeromicrobium sp. | reverse complement strand
CGCCACCTCCCCTGGGTCGACACGCTCTTCCTCGAGACGGGCTACCACTTCGCCGAGACGGTGGGCACGCGCGACGCGGTCGAGTCGTCGATGCAGCTGACGATCGTCGACGTCTCCCCGCGCCAGAGCGTGGCCGAGCAGGACGCCCAGTACGGGGAGCGCCTCTACGAGCGCGACCCTGCGCTGTGCTGCCAGCTGCGCAAGGTCGAGCCCCTCACCGCGACGCTCGGCGGCTACGAGGCCTGGATCACCGGCGTCCGGCGCGACGACAGCCCACTGCGCGCCGACACGCCCTTCGTCACGTGGGACGAGAAGAACGGGCTGGTGAAGATCAACCCGCTGGCCGACTGGACCTTCGACCAGGTGCTCGACTACGCGAACGAGCACGACGTGATCCTCAACCCGCTGCTCAATGACGGTTACCCCTCGATCGGCTGCGCGCCCTGCACGCGGCGCGTGGCGCCCGGTGAGGATCCCCGGGCCGGTCGCTGGGCCGGACTGGACAAGTCGGAGTGCGGCCTGCACACGTGAGCACGTTCCCGCTCGGCCTGCGCATCGCCGGTCGCCGTGTGGTCGTGGTCGGAGGCGGTCACGTCGCCACCCGGCGCGCCTTCGCCCTGCTCGAGGCCGGCGCCGACGTCCACGTCATCTCCCCCGCCGTCTCGGACTCCCTCGCCTCGGCGATCGGCCGCGGCACGATCACGTGGCACGAGCGCCCCTACCGCACGGGCGACCTCGACGGCGCGTGGCTGGTCCAGACCGCCACGGACGTCGCCCCGGTGGACGACCTCGTGGCCGCCGACGCCGAGGCGGCGCAGATCTTCTGCCTCAAGGGCGGTGATCCCGAGGGCGCCACCGCCTGGACTCCCGCGGTGGCCCGCGTGGACGACGTGACGATCGCAGTCAGCGGCGGCGGCGACGCCGGGCGCGCCTCGGCCCTGCGCGACGCGGTGGCCACGGCCCTGCAGACCGGCGATCTGCCACTGCGACACCGCACCCACACGAAGGGCCTCGTCGCGCTCGTCGGCGGCGGACCGGGCGATCCCGGCCTGCTGACCGCCCGGGGGCGGCGCCTGCTCGCCGAGGCCGACGTCGTCGTCTTCGACCGGCTCGCCCCGCAGTCGGTCCTGGCCGAGCTCTCGCCCGACGTCGAGGTGATCGACGTCGGCAAGCAGCCCGACCACCACCCCATCCCCCAGGAGCGGATCAACGAGATCCTGATCGACCGCGCCCTGCACGGCAAGGTCGTCGTGCGGCTCAAGGGCGGCGACCCCTACGTCTTCGGACGCGGCGGCGAAGAACTGCTCGCCTGCCGCGAGGCAGGTGTCGAGGTCGAGGTGGTCCCCGGTGTCACGTCGGCGATCGCCGTGGCCGCCGCGGCGGGCATCCCCGTCACCCACCGCGGCGTCGCGCGCGGCTTCTCGGTGATCACCGGCCACGAGTCGGTCGGCGAGCTGCCGCGCCGCGGCGACCACACCCTCGTGCTCCTGATGGGCGTCAAGCGGCTCCGCAGCACCGCCGAGGAGCTCATCGCCGCGGGTCACGACCCCGAGACCCCGGCAGCCGTGATCGAGCGGGGCTTCTCCCCCGATCAGCGCACCACGATCGCGACGCTCGGCACCATCGCCGACCGCGCTGCGCATGCCAAGGCGCCCGCCATCACCGTGATCGGCGACGTCGTCAGGCTCGCTGCAGCAACCACCGGTTCAGTCGCCGCTCCCCCGACCTCATGATCAGGCCGTGCGCCAGCACGAACACCGGCCGCAGCACCCGCTCCGAGCGCCGCATCCACGGCGCGGTGGTGTCCACGTGCCAGTCGATGGTCAACAGCGTGCGGCCCGGTCGCCCCGGGGCGAAGTCCAGGTCGGCCGAGCCCTCGAGATCGCCCCGCGACCGGAACCGCATCGTGCTGGTGGGCTGCAGGTCGAGGTCGTGCACCGTGAACCGCAGCCGGTAGCCGAAGGCGCTGCGCGCGACCAGGTCGATCTCCTCGCCCCGGTGGGCGGTCACGCTGACCGCGTCCCACCACGGCAGCGGGTCGTCCTGCTCCAGGAACTGCTCCAGCGTGCGCCAGAGCCGCTCAGGCGGCTCGGCGACGTCCCACACCGAGCGGAACTCGTACGCGCGGTCGCTCACGAGGCCGTGTCGCTGCCGGGATTCGCTGCGGCAGCGGGTTTGAATGGGTTCAGCCCCGCGCGGTATGAGCGCACGGGGCTCTCACTTTCCTCGGGTGCGGCGCAGCCACCACAGGCCGATGAACGGCAGCACGAGCGGGACGTAGCCGTAGCCGGCGCCGAAGCCCGACCACACGGTCTCGTCGGGGAACAGCTCGGAGTCCACCACGCTCAGCAGCCCGACTCCCAGCACGCCGATGAGCTCGAACCCGATCGCCGCGGTGGCGACCCGGCGGTTGCCGGTGGCCAAGGCCCACGTCGCGATGCCGTAGACGACGCCAGCGACAGCGGACAGCGCGTACGCCACCGGAGCCTCGTCGGCCTTCGTCACCAATTGGTAGACCGACCGTGCGGTGGCCGCGACGGTGAAGACGGCGTAGACCGCCACGAGGGCGCGTCCGAAGCCGTGCTGGGTCTGCGTGTCGTACTCAGCCATGTCCCTGCCAGATCTGGTGTGTACGGATCAGCATGACCGACACCGTGAAGAGCGCCACCGCGACCACGCCGGTGCCCCACCGCGTCTTGTCGCCGATGCCCCACAGCACCGCCGCCGGCGGGATGAGGACGGTGGTGACCAGGTACGAGAGGTACAGCGCCTTCTCGATGTCGCGGTCGGTGCCGCTGACGGCGACGATCCCCCAGACGAGGGCCACCAGGAGCAGCACCTCGACGACCGCCACGGCGTAGAAGAGCGGGTTGCTGAAGCGGTACGACTTCGCCGTGTGCCACCCCGCGAACACGGCGGCGGCGAGGGCGGCGGCGGAGGTCACATAGACCAGGGCATCAGGCATGTCAGACGTGAGTCTTTCACGCTGGCAGGATGGTCCGGTGAGCACCCCGGTCGTCCTGATCTCGCCCGCGATGGCGGTCCCCTCGTCCTTCTACGCGCCGCTCGTGGCCGCGTTCGA
>JBEVDF010000071.1:0-2771 GCA_040514145.1 Aeromicrobium sp. | reverse complement strand
CGATGGTGCGCACGCCGATGTCCGGTGGTACCGACATCTATCGCGCGATGCCGATGCTGAGCGCCGACCGGGCCGCCAACTGGCTCGTCAAGGCAGCCGTGGACCGGCCGACGCGCGTCACGAGCCTGCAGGGTGCCGCTGCCGAGATCGCGATGGCGGCAGTCCCCGGTGTCGTCACCGCGGGCCTGCGGCCGGCGTTCCGCGCGATGGACCGGGTGCTGGCGAAGCGCGCCGCGACCGACCGGGCGTGAGGCAACACACTTAGTTGGTGCACCAATGATTGGTACGCTAGAAGCATGACCAACCGCAATCCCCTCGCCCTCGAGGAGCAGGTGTGCTTCGCCCTCGCCGTGGCGTCCCGTCAGGTCGTCGCGGCCTATCGCAGCGTCCTCGAGCCGCTCGGGCTGACCCACCCGCAGTACCTCGTGATGCTGGCCCTCTGGGAGCACGGCGAGCTCTCGGTCAAGCGCCTCAGCGAGACGCTGCACCTCGACCCCGGAACGCTCTCCCCCCTGCTCAAACGGCTCGAGACCGCCGGGCTGGTCTCCCGCACCCGGTCGGCCGCGGACGAGCGGGTGCTCGTCGTGCGCCCCACCCCGCAGGGCAGCGCGCTTCGCCGTGACGCCCTGCAGGTGCCCGGCACGATGCTGGCCCGTCTCGGCATGGACGAGTCCGACCTCTCCGCCACCAACGCCGTCCTCCATCGCATCATCGATGCGGCCCACGAAAGCGTGACTGTATGACAACCACCCGCAACACCACCGCCGAGCTTGCAGCCCTGCGCCGCGTCCAGCGTCGTGTCGCGGCGATCGCCTTCTTCGCGGTCGCGATCCACGGCGTCCTCGGCCTGATCGTCGTGGCGCACGTCGTGCACGGCCAGGACCGGACAGGCGACGCCGTCCTGCTGCTGGTCATGTCGGCAGTGTTCGCCCTCGTGACGTTCGTCGTGATGCGGCTGATCCTCGCGGCGACCCTGCGGTCGCCGTGGATCGTGCTGGCCTTCGTGCCGACCGTGGTCGGCTTCTTCTGGGTGTTGTGACCCCGCGCGCCTGACACGGCGCTCACAGGCTGGTCCGGGCCTTGACCCACGACCGCCTCCCCCGAGGTCGTGGAGGTGCTGGCGCCCTCTCCGGGGCGGCGCGCGTCGCCAGCGGCGTCCTGGCGCGGCTGCCGATCACCGACGGCGCCGTCGCGACCTCGGGCACGGCCCACCGGGGCGAGCACCGCGCCGACCGCACGGTCCTGGTCGTGTGGGCCGACGGCACCACCACGGGGCGCACCCCGCCGGCACCGACCGCTGCGTGAAGGGCCCGGACCCGAGTAGAGTTCGGCCGTGAGGCACATCACCCCGTGTCCCAGCCGATGGAGGAGCCCACCAACGCTCCCCCGTGACCCACGACAGAGAGCACTACCGTGACCGTTCGCAGCATTCCTTCAGCCTTCGGCAGCCGACATGAGCAAGTCGTCTTCTGCCACGACGAGGCGACCGGCCTCAAGGCCATCATCGCGATCTACTCCACCGCCCTCGGCCCGGCCCTCGGCGGCACCCGCTTCCATCCGTACGCCTCGGAGCAGGACGCGCTGACCGACGTCCTCAACCTCTCCCAGGGCATGGCCTACAAGAACGCGCTCGCCGGCCTCGACCTCGGGGGCGGCAAGGCCGTCATCATCGGCGACCCGAAGACGCTCAAGACCGAGCCGCTGCTGCGGGCGTACGGCCGGTTCGTGCAGACCTTGGGCGGTCGCTACTTCACGGCGTGCGACGTCGGCACGTTCAGCGCGGACATGGACCTCATCGCGCGGGAGTGCGACTTCGTCACAGGCCGCACCGTCGAGCACGGCGGCGCCGGTGACTCCTCGGTCCTCACGGCGTTCGGCGTCTACCAGGGGATGCGTGCCTCGGCGCAGCACCTGTGGGGCGACACCTCGCTGGCCGGGCGGCGCATCGGCGTCGCGGGCGTCGGCAAGGTCGGCCGACACCTCGTGGGGCACCTCGTGGCCGAGGGCGCGGAGGTCGTCGTGACCGATCCGTACGAGCCGGCGGTCACCGCGCTGCGCGAGACCCACCCGTCGATCACCTCGGTCATCGACACCGACGCCCTGATCCGTGAGCGGCTCGACATCTACGCCCCGTGCGCCCTCGGCGGGGCGCTGGACGACGACACCGTCGAGGTGCTGACCGCGACCATCGTGTGCGGCGCTGCCAACAACCAGCTCGCCCACGAGGGCATCGAGAAGCGGCTCGAGGAGCGTGGCATCACCTACGCCCCGGACTACTGCGTCAACGCCGGCGGCGTCATCCAGGTCGCCGACGAGCTCGAGGGATTCGACTTCGACCGGGCCAAGATGCGGGCCACCAGGATCTTCGACACGACGTTGGGCGTGCTCGAGCACGCCAGGGCCGAGGGCATCTCCCCCTCGATCGCCGCCGACCGCATGGCCGAGCAGCGCATGCGAGAGATCGGTCGCCTCCGCCAGGTGTACGTGCCGCGCTAGGCAACGGACTTGTGGTCATCTCGGCGATCGAGATGACCACAAGTCCGAGCGAAGCGAGGACCAGAGTCCAGGCGAAGCCCGGCTGCGACGAAGTCGCAGGAGCGGGGCGGAACGCCCCGCTTAACTCGCTGCCGGGTCCTCCCGGACAAGATCGCGATACTGCTCCGGGATCGGCTCGCCCGACTCTCCATGGAGCTCTCGCTGCAAGGTGTTGAAGTCGGTGTCCGGCGTCCTGTACTTCAAGTCGCGCGCAACTTTGGTCTGTTTGGCTTTCG
>JBEVDF010000008.1:0-2840 GCA_040514145.1 Aeromicrobium sp. | reverse complement strand
GTAGCGCCCGCAGGCGAACACGAGCTGCTCGGCGCCCGACAGGCTCACGGCCTCGGCGTGGGTGAAGGGCGCCCCCGACGGGGTCGGGACGATCACGACCGCTGCGTCGGTCGCGACGGCGTCGAGCGCCTCGCCCCACGGCTCGGGCTTCATCACCATGCCGGCGCCGCCGCCGTAGGGCGTGTCGTCGACGGTGCGGTGGCGGTCGTGGGCCCAGTCGCGCAGGTCGTGCGCGTGGAAGTCCACCAGGCCGGCGCGGCGCGCCTTGCCCGGCAGGGACAGCTCCAGCGGAGCGAAGTAGTCGGGGAAGATCGAGAGGGCGTCGATGCGCACTAGCGCACCTCGTCGGCTTCCTCGGGGTTCAGCAGCCCGGGCCGGTCCTCGATCGTGACGGTGCCGGCCTCGAGGTCGACCTCGGGCACGAGCGCCTCGACGAAGGGCACCTGGACCCGCTGTCCGTCGACCTCGACCAGCAGGGAGTCGTGGGCGGGCAGGTGCAGCACGTCGAGGACGCGCCCGCGGCTCTGGCCACCGACCGTCACGGTCAGGCCGACGAGCTGGTGGTCGTAGAAGGCGTCGTCCTCCTCGGGCGCCTCGTCGGGGTCGATCTCGACCTCGAGGAGCGCGCCGTGGAACTTCTCGGCCGCGGTGCGGTCGGGGATCTGCTCGAAGTGGACGAGCCACCTGCCCGAGTGGGGCCGGCTCATGGTGATGGTCAGCTCCCCGTCACGACACAGGACCGACGAGCCCACGGCGAAACGCCGTTCGGGCTCGTCGGTCCTGGGATCGACGGAGAGGTCGCCGCGGATGCCGTGGGCACGGCCGATCCGACCGACGACGACACGCATGGTCGGTTCAGCGGCGCCGGTCGACGTCCACGAAGTCGATCCGCGCGCCGTCGGCACCGGCGATGGCCGATGCGACGGTGCGGATCGCCGTGGCCGTGCGACCTTGACGTCCGATGACCTTGCCGAGGTCTTCGGGGTTCACCCGAACCTCGAACAGCTCGCCGCGCCGGGTCTGCTTGGCGCGGACCGTGACCTCGTCGGGGTTGTCGACGATGCCGGCGACGAGGTGCTCGACGACCTCCTGCATGGGGGCGGCCATGATCAGGCCTCGTCGGCCTTCGTGTCCTCGGCCGGGGTCTCCTCGGCCTTGGGCTCCTCAGCCGGGGTCTCCTCGGCCTTGGGCTCCTCGTCAGCCTTCGCCTCGGCCTTCTTGGCCTTGGTGGTGGCCGACTTCTTGGGCTCGGCGTGCAGGTCCTTCAGGGCAGCGTTGAAGAGCTCGGCCTTGTCGGCCTTCGGCTCGGGCTGCTTGAGGGACGCCTGGCCACCGATGTCGCCGGTGAGCTTGAGGATCGCCGCGACGGCCTCGGTCGGCTGCGCGCCGACGCCGAGCCAGTACTGGGCGCGATCGGAGTCGACGTTGATGGTCGACGGATCGGTCTTCGGGTTGTACGTGCCGATCTCCTCGATGACGCGGCCGTCACGCTTGGTGCGGCTGTCGGCAACGACGATGCGGTAGAACGGCGTGCGGATCTTGCCCATCCGCTTGAGGCGAATCTTGACTGCCACGAGTGTGGTGTCTCCTTGAGGTGTCGAACTGTGGTGACGGCGACCCGGCATGTGGGGCATGCCCGGTCTTGGTCGAGGGGCCGGGCTCGGCGGGAGAGAGGGCCGCACCGATTCCGGACGCAAGCGCCCATTCTGCCAGAACCGGGAGCCGCGTTCCAATCCGCCTCTCGCCCCGGGACGGCGCTCAGGGACGGGCGAGGCCGACGATGTGGTCGATGACCTGCTCGAGGGTCAGGTCGGTGCCGTCGACGACGATGGCGTCGGCGGCCTGGGCCAGCGGTGACGCCGCTCGGTTGGAGTCGATCGCGTCGCGTCGGGCGAGGGCCTCGCGCATCGCCTCGGCGTCCTCGACCCCCAGCTCCAGGGCACGGCGGCGGGCGCGCGCGACCGGGTCGGCGACGAGGTAGATCTTCAGCGGTGCGTCCGGCGCGACGACCGTGCCGATGTCGCGCCCCTCGACGACGATGCCGCCGGTGGCCTCGGCGATGGCGGCCCTCTGGAGCGCCACGAGCTGCTCGCGCACCTGCGGGACCGTGGCGACCGGACTCACCGCGGCGGTGACGTCATCACCGCGGATCGGCCCGGACACGTCGACTCCGTCTGCCGCGATCGTGGGCGCCTCGGGGTCGGTGCCGGACGTCAGCACCACCTCGCGCGCCGCGGCCGCCACAGCCGCGGGATCGTGCACGTCGACACCGCGCTTCAGCAGCGCCCACGTCATCGCGCGGTACATCGCGCCGGTGTCGAGGTACGCGTAGCCCAACCGCGCGGCCACTCCCCGCGAGGTGCTGGACTTGCCCGAGCCCGAGGGCCCGTCGATGGCGATGACGTCGGTCATGGATCTCCTCAGCGGAAGGCGGCCCAGCCGCGTTCGATCAGGGCGGTGTGCAGGTGCTCGGCGACGCCGGCCTGCACCACGACCTCGACGACGCCGACGAGGCGGCCGAGCTCGTGGTCGATGCGCATGTCCTCGATGTTGACCCCGGCGTCGCCGACGGCGGCGAACAGCCGCGACAGCTCGCCCGGGGTGTCGTCGATGGAGACGAAGACGCTGGCGAGTTCGGCGGGCTGCTCGCCGTGCTTGCCCGGCACGCGGGCGACGCCGGCCCGGCCGCGGTCGAGGTGCTCCCCCACGGAGCCGTCGGCGCTGCGCACCGCGGATCGCAGGTCGTCGAGCCGGACCGCCAGGTCGTCGAGGATGTCCCCGACCTGGCCGGCGTTGCTGCCGATGATGTCGACCCACAGGCCCCGGTCGCTGCCCGCGAT
>JBEVDF010000272.1:0-11537 GCA_040514145.1 Aeromicrobium sp. | reverse complement strand
CGCTGCGAGTACGCGGCCGAGTGCTTCGCCGAGCGCGCCCGCGAGGACGCCGCCAACGCCCACGTGGTCGTCACGAATCACGCGATGCTCGCGATCGACGCGATCGAGGGCATCCCGATGCTGCCCGAGTTCGACGCGGTGGTGGTCGACGAGGCGCACGAGCTCGCGGCGCGGGTCACGCAGGCGTCCACTGCCGAGCTCGATCCCGGCCTCATCGAGCGCGCCGCCCGACGCGCCCGCTCCTACCTCGACGACGCGGGCACCGCCGACGACCTCGGCGACGCCGCCGACGCCCTCGCCGATGCGCTGACCCACGTGCAGCCCGGCCGGATCGACGCGATCGAGCCCGCCCTGGCCGGCGCGCTCGCGCTCGTGCGCGACAGCGCCCGCGCCTGCTTCTCCAACTTCACCAAGGAGAAGGGGGAGGAGGCCGACCCGGGCCGCCAGCAGGCGCGCACCTCGATCGACGACGTGCGGCTGGTGGCCGAGCGCATGGCCGCGGGGCGCGAGACCGAGGTGCTGTGGCTCGGCGAGGGCCGCAGCGGCCTGCATCTGCGGATCGCGCCGATCGACGTCTCGGGCGCCCTGCGCGAGAAGCTGTTCGGCGAGAAGACCGTGGTGCTCACCAGCGCGACCCTCACCCTCGGCGGCTCGTTCGGTCCCGTCGCCGCCTCGCTGGGGCTGGACATGAAGGGCGAGGACTGGACGGGGCTCGACGTCGGCTCGCCGTTCGACTACCAGCGCCAAGGCATCCTCTACGTGGCCCGCCACCTGCCGGCGCCCGGGCGCGACGGCCTCGAGGCCGAGCAGCTCGGCGAGATCACCGCGCTGGTCAAGGCGGCCGGTGGCCGCACGCTCGGGCTGTTCTCGTCGCGACGCGCCGCCGAGCGGGCGGCCGAGTACGTCCGCGAGTCCCTGCCCGACCTCGACATCTTCTGCCAGGGCGACGCCCAGCTGCCCGAGCTGGCCCGGCGCTTCGCCGACGAGCCCAGCGCGTGCCTGTTCGGCACGCTGAGCCTGTCGCAGGGCGTCGACCTGCCGGGGGACACGTGCACCCTCGTGATCATCGACCGCATCCCGTTCCCGCGACCGGACGATCCGCTGAGCAGCGCGCGCCAGCGCCTCGTCGAGCGGCGCGGCGGGAACGGCTTCATGCAGGTGGCCGCCCAGCACGCCGCCCTGTTGCTGGCCCAGGGCGTGGGCCGCCTGATCCGGCGCTCCAGCGACCGCGGTGTGGTGGCGATCCTCGACCCCCGGCTGGTCACCGCGCGGTACGGCGGCTTCCTGGCGTCCTCCCTGCCGCCGCTGTGGCGCACCACCGACCGCGCCGTGGTCACCGCGGCCCTGCGGCGACTCGACGAAACCGCGAAAGCGGGGAATCAGGCGCCGGTTTGATACCGTGGGCCGGACTCATCGCTCAATCAGCTCGGGGATCCCATGCCGTTCCGTCTTCCCTCGCTCGCCGCTGCATGCCTGGCGCTCGTCGGATCTCTCTTCGTCTTCGTCGCGCCCGCGCAGGCCGCAGGCACGCTGTCGACCAGGACGTCCCTCGTCGCCATGACCGATGCCGGATACGGCTCGGTCTGGGCGCGCTGCACGAAGAAGACGACCTGCAAGGGCCAGATCTGGGTCGAGGGTGCCTTCTCCCAGAAGCGCAGCTTCAAGGTCAAGGCCAGGTCGGCCCGCTACGTCACGCTCCGCAACACCTCCTGGCGCGCGAAGCCCCAGGCGGTCGTGCGCATGAGCGGCGCGGCCCCCCGACCGGTGACGATGCAGGCGAAGGTCACCTACGGCACCATCTCGGGCACGGTGGCCCGCACGGGCGGCGCGGCCGCCAGCGGCGTCAAGGTCGAGCTGTGGCGCCTGGGCTCGCGCAACCGCAACCAGCTGATCTCCACCGCCGCCGACGTCGAGCGCAACGGTGGCCGGTTCTCCTTCCGTGTCCGGATGGGGGCGAACAACTCCCCGTCGGCCGCCTACAAGCTGCACGTGATCGGCACCTCCGGCGGCGAGCGCCGCTCGTGGTGGTGGCGCGGCAACGGCACCGGCGGCTTCGCCGGAGGCGCCCGCGACATGGCGGCCGGCACCCAGGTCAAGGTCACCCGCGGCCTGAAGTACCGCTACGTCGCCAACGCGCGCTACGCGTCGATCCGCGGCCAGGTCGTCAACGGCTCGAAGCCCGTCTCCGGCACCGAGGTCACGATCGTGGGCCGCCCGCCGTACTGGTCCAAGTCCTCGCGCGTGCTGCGCGACCTCGACTTCATGTCGTGCGCCAACGTCTACGGACGCACGCGCACCAACTCCAGCGGCGGCTATGAGGTCGGCTTCCTGCCCACCTCCGGGTCCCGCATCTACGCCGTCAAGCCGGCCGGTGGCCTGTGGTTCGGCGCGAGCGACCGCGGCTGGGGCACCTGCCACACGATGGTGAACCAGCGCGCCGAGGCCCGGTCCACCGGACGCATGCTGCAGCTGCCCAACGGCGGCCTCTCCGGTCGCGTCCAGAACGTCGGCGGCCACCGCACCAAGGTCTCCGTCGCCGTCGGCGGCTACCAGGGCAGGTCCAACTCGGCCAAGGTCGATCGCTACCTGACGATCCGCGAGTACGCCAAGGGCCGCACGATCCTCGCGTCCGACGTGGTCCGGGCCGGCAGCGGCCGCCAGGTGAGCCTCGGTGAGGGCTATTACTGGTTCGAGATGGGCCGCCGCACCGGCTGCCACGCCTGGTACAAGAGCCGCTACAAGAACAACGACGGCTACTTCAACGGACTCGATCGCGGGTTCGAGAAGTGGAAGGCCAAGAACTACAAGATGTACCGCCAGCACTGCCGCGCCTGGACGGCCGGCACGTACAAGCGCGTGTACGTCAAGGGCGGCTCGATGCGCGTCGGCCTGAAGAACACCAAGGGCGGCTCGGTCAGTGGTCGCGTCACGGCGAAGAAGGTCAAGCCGCGCACCGAGCTGATGATCCGCCTGACGTCCGCCGACGGCAAGAAGGTCTACCGCACGGCGATGACCGACGGCGGCGGCAGGTTCAAGGTCACCGGCCTGGCTTCGGGGCGCTACCGCATCGTCGTCAACGCCGACTCGTGGCGCGGCATCTCGCGCGGCTTCTCCGGGCCCAAGACCGTCAAGGTGACGCGCGGCAAGAACAAGTCCGTCGGCACCCTGAAGTTCCGCCAGTAGCCCGCCGCCCTAGGCTGCCAGCATGGCGATCCTGGTCACCGGCGGAGCCGGTTACATCGGTGCTCACGTCGTCCGGGCGCTCGGGCGCGCAGGCCTGGAATCGGTCGTCGTCGACGACCTGTCCAGTGGCCACCGCGAGTTCGTGCGGCCCGAGGTGCCGTTCATCGACCTCAACGTCCTGCACGCGAAGCAGCTGGTCGAGCAGCTGGCCGAGCACCGCATCGAGGCCGTCATCCACCTGGCGGCGTTCAAGTACGCCGGGGTGTCGGTCGAGCAGCCGGCGCACACGTGGCGGCAGAACGCCGTCGGCACGCTGAACCTGCTGCGCGCGATGGAGCGCCTCGACATCGACTCGATCGTCTTCTCCAGCACCGCGGCGGTCTACGGCACGCCCGACGTCGACCTGGTCACCGAGGACACCGCCACCCGGCCGGAGTCGCCCTACGGCGAGTCCAAGCTGGTGGGGGAGTGGATGATCCGCGACCAGGCCGTGGCCACGGGGCTGCGCCACACGTCGCTGCGGTACTTCAACGTGGTGGGGTCCGGCGAGCCGGACCTGTACGACTCGAGCCCGCACAACCTCTTCCCGCTGGTGATCCGGGCGCTGACCCAGGGGCACCGCCCGCGGATCTTCGGCGACGACTACCCGACGCCCGACGGGACGTGCGTGCGCGACTACGTGCACGTGGCCGACCTCGCGGAGGCTCACGTCACCGCGGTGCAGCGGCTGCTGGCCGGGAACGACCTCGAGCCGGTCTACAACCTGGGCAACGGCGAGGGCGTCTCGGTGCGCCAGATCATGCAGTCCGTCGCCCATGCCACCGGCATCGACTTCGAGCCTGAGGTGATGGGCCGCCGCCCCGGCGACCCGGCCCGCATCGTGGCCTCGGGTGCGCTCGCGGCGCGCGACCTCGACTGGAAGCTGACCCACACGCTCGACGACATGGTCGCCAGCGCCTGGGAGTCGCGGCCGATCGAGCCGGCCGACTGACCGGCTCGGTCAGACCCGGCGCAGGACCGCGGTGACCTTGCCGATGATCTGCGCGTCCGTGCCGTCGATCGGCTCGTAGGCGGCGTTCTGCGGCAGCAGCCAGACCTCGCCATCCTTGCGGCTGAGGGTCTTCACGGTGGCCTCGCCGTCGATCATCGCGGCGACGATCTCGCCGTTCTCGGCCACCTGCTGCTGACGGATCACGACGTAGTCGCCGTCGCAGATCGCGGCCTCGACCATCGAGTCGCCCTTGACCTCGAGCATGAAGAGGGTGCCGTCGCCGACGAGCGTGCGGGGCAGCGGCATGACCTCCTCGACGCGCTCCTCGGCCAGGATCGGGCCGCCGGCGGCGATGCGTCCGACCATCGGCACGTAGGCCGGCTGGGGGACCGCGTCGCCGCTGTCGGTCTCGTCGACCTCGGCCGGACGCGAGCGCATCGCCGGCTTGGAGTCGGGCAGGTAGATCTCGAGGGCCCGCGGACGATGGGGATCGCGGCGGATGAAGCCCTTGCGCTCGAGCATGCGGAGCTGGTGCGAGACCGAGGAGGTGCTGGCGAGGTCGCACGCGGCGCCCACCTCGCGCATGCTCGGCGGGTAGCCGTGGGACTCGATGTGGTCCTTCAGGAACACCAGGATGCGCCGTTGACGCTTGGTCAGCCCGGTCAGGTCGACCGGCTCGTCCAGGTTCTCGCTCATGGCACGAATCTAGTGCCGGCGGGGCCGTGGATCAAACACGTGTTCGATTCGGCGTGTCCGCGCGTGGCCTAGGGTGTGGGGCGTGAGCTATGTGGTGGTGGGAACGCGCGACGGCGACCAGTGGACGGTCGACGTCTCCGGAGTGGGGACGTCGACGGCGGGCGACCTGGCGGGGATCGAGACCTGTGCCCGCGAGGTGCTGCGCGAGCACGGAGTGACCGACCACGCCACCGTGGACCTGCAGCTGCTGCTGCCGGACTTCGAGGTCGACCTGCAGCACCGCGGCGTGCCCGACCACGGTCTCGGCCCGGTGGAGCTGGTCAGCGGTGCGATCGCCCTCGTGGTGGTGGTGGGCGCTCTCGCCTTCCTGCTCGGCCGTCTCCTCGGCTGATCGCCAGCCTTCGGTACCAGTCTCCTCGGCCGGCCCCTATCCCTTCAGGCGGTCGTCCAGCTCGTCGTTGAAGCGGTCGAGCCCGGTCGCCACCTCGGCGTCCTGTGAGCGCTGGCGGGCGAGCTCCTCGTCCTCGCTGAGGGTCTCGCGCGTGACGATGTGCTCACGGGCCGCCTCCACGCAGGCGCCGAGCAGGATGGCGTACATGCCGATCCAGAGCCACAGCAGCAGCACCACCACGCCGGCGAGGGCGCCATAGGTCTTGGAGTAGTTCCCGAACAGGTCGACGTAGAGCGAGAAGCCCCCCGAGACCAACAGCCACAGTGCGGCCGCGATCAGCACGCCCTTGGTGACGATGCTGCCGGTCGACGGCCGGTCGGGAGCGACGCGGTAGAGCACGCCGATCGCCACGACGATGCCCCCGGCCAGCACGACCCACCGCAGCACGTTGGCCAGGAAGCGGACGCCGGGCACCACGTCCACCACGTTCAGTACCGCGGGAACGACGGCGACGAGGGAGATCGCGACCAGGCCGAACACGACGCCCGCCGCGGTCAGGCCCAGGGCCAAGGCCTTGCGCGCGATGAACGAGCGGGTGTCCTGCAGGCCGTACAGCTGGTTGATCGCGGTGACGAGGTTGCCGATCCCGCCGGAGGCGGCGTAGACCGCCAGCACGATCGCGATCACCGCCCCGAGCCCGAGGGAGGCCGAGGGCGCGGACGTGAGCTGCTCGATCTGACCGTTGATCAAGGAGGCCGCGTCCGCCGGCAGGGCGTCGGAGATCCGCTCGGTCTGGTCGGCGACGGTCTCCGGGTCGGCGACGAGTCCGTAGATCGAGACGGCGGCGATCAGGGCGGGGAACAGGGACGTGAACAGGTAGAAGGCCACGCCGGCCGCCAGGAGCGGGGCCTGGCGGGCCGAGGCCTGGCGCCACGCGGTGAGGAAGGTGCGCACGATCGACATGCCTCGACGCTAACGGCGCCGTGGAGGCGGCGCACGACACGCCGATTCGAACATGTTTTCGATGGTGCTCGATTTTGTCGGAGGCGCGTCGTACAGTCGTTCATGTGTTCGATAGAACACGTGATCGAATCGAACACCGCACGAAGCACGACTGCCGAACTTCCCCGGAGGCCATCATGAGCATCACCCTCGACCACACCCCGTTCGCTCCCATCGACCTGGCGCGCCGCCCCGTCGTCACCCGCACGACGTACGCCTCGGCCGCCGCTGCGCCGTCGGCGCCCGTGCGCCTCACGGGCCGGGGCCGGGTCGCCATCGTGGCGGTGGCGCTCGCGATCATCACCACCCTCGTGATCGTCTTCGGCTCGGCCGTCGTGGCCACGGGCTCGGCCTCCGAGCCGGGCATCGTCACCACCGTCACGGTGCAGCCGGGCCAGACGCTGTGGAGCATCGCGGCCGAGGCCCGACCGGATGCCGACATCCGCTCCACCGTCGACGAGATCATCAAGCTCAACGCCCTCGAGGACGGCGCGCCGCTGCCGATCGGCTCCACGCTGGCGGTTCCCGCCCGGAACTGACCTGCCGTCCACCCGCGCCCGCACACGGCGCCCATCGATGCCTCGGGGAAGGGGCCGGTGGGCGCCGTGTGCGTCTTTTTCCCGAACGTCCGAGCGAGTTCGACACGCGTTCATCCCCGAGTCGGCCTGCGGGGGCCTGCGACGGCGTAGCGTGACCCGTGACACC
This sequence comes from Aeromicrobium sp., assembly GCA_040514145.1. Lineage (GTDB taxonomy): Bacteria > Actinomycetota > Actinomycetes > Propionibacteriales > Nocardioidaceae > Aeromicrobium. The sequence goes on along the minus strand of JBEVDF010000272.1, from coordinate 4,569 downwards.
GACGTCGAGGAGGTCCAGCCATGGCCATCGTCGCCCACGGCCACCACATCCACGTGATGACCAGGTTCCGCGGACAGCTGGTCAGCCGCGCCGCCCTGCTGCTGGTGGCCAGCGCCGCCACGTGGCTCTTCCCGCTCCGCGCCGGTGCGCACGGCGTCGACGCGCCGTCGGCCTGGCTCGGCAGCGCCCTCACCGAGATCTCACCCGGGTCGGCCGCCGCCGTGCTGCTGACCCTGGCGGTCGTCGGCTACGCCTGGCAGCTCGCGCGTCCGGCTGACATGGGCGCCCTCGCGTGGGTCGTCGCCGGGGGAGTCCTGGGCTTCGTCTCGCTCGCCCTCGTGTTGGTGAGCGGAGAGGGCCCGGTCTACTGGTGGCTCGCCACCGCGGTGGTCGTCACCTCCATGGCCCTGCAGGTGCTTGCCGTGCTCGTCGGCCACGGGATCGCGGTGCTGCAGGTCCGTCGGTCACAGACGCACGAGTCCCACGCCCACGCTCCGGCCTGATCCGAACAGACGAACGCCCCGGTCCACGGACCGGGGCGTTCGTCGTTCGTTCGGGAGGGGGCGTCAGCTCTTGACAGCGCCGCCGGCGCTCTCCAGGTGGGCCCGCACGAACCAGTGGAACAGCTCGAGCGTGCTGATCTGTCCGATGACCATGTCCTCGGTCACCGGATCAAGGTCCGAGACGGCGGCCTGGGCCTTGCGGTGGTCGTCGATCAGGCCGATGTAGACGTGATCGAGCGCCTTGAGGTGCTCGGTGGTGGTCGCGCGACCGAGCGGGTAGTCGTCCCACGAGCGGCCTTCGACGATCGCGGCGGGGGTGCCCAGCGGGACGGCACCCAGGGTCGCGATGCGCTCGGCGGTCTCGTCGACCATGTCGCGCACCTCCACGACGTGGGGGTCGATCATCTCGTGCACGGCGATGAAGTGGGGTCCCACGACGTTCCAGTGCACGTGCTTCAGGGTCAGCATCAGGTCGTTGAGTGCGTTCAGTCGGTCCTGCAGCGTCTTCGCGATGCTCTCGCCATCGGCGATGCTGAGACCGGGAACCGTGTACTTGGGTTTGGTGGCCATGCCTCCACCGTAGGGGGCTCGGCGAGGGTCGCAACCGCAGCGGATGTGACCTGCTCAACGCTCCATGCGTCCGCTGAGCCGCGCGTGCTCGGCGGCACCCCGCACGCGCGCCTGGGCGGCGACCCAGGCACGATCGGCCTCCTCGTCCCGACCGAGCCGGCGCAGCAGCGCGGCGCGGGTGGCGTGGAAGAGGTGGCTGTCCAGCCCGAGCCCCTCCACCAGTTCCAGGGCGAGCTCGGGCCCGCGGACCTCGGCCAGCGCCACGGCGCGACCGAGCACGACGGTGTCGGACGGAGCCAGCTGCAGCAGCCGGTCGTGCAAGGCCAGGATGCGATCCCAGTCGGTGTCGCCCGGCTCCCGGGCGCTGACGTGCTCGGCCTGGATCGAGGCCGCCACCTGGTAGCGCCCCGTGCGTCCTTCGCGCTTGCTCCCGCGCAACAGGAAGAGACCCTCGTCGATGTCGGCGCGGTGCCACAGGCTCCGGTCCTGCAGATCCAAGGAGATCAGCGCGCCGTCGTCGTCCAGGCGCGCGTCGCGGCGGGCCCGCGTCAACAGCATGAGAGCCAGCAGGGCGCGTGGCTCCTGCTCGGCCGGGAAGAGCTCCACGAGGGCACGCGTGGTGTCGAGTGCCTCCTGCGGCAGGTCCGCCTGGCAATGAGGATGGGTGATGCCGTCGTCGAAGATCAGCAGCAGGACGTCGAGCACGCGGCCGAGGTGCTCCGGGTGGTCCTGTTCAGGGATCGCTGCGCCCAGCGCCAACCGGACGCGGTTCTGGGCCCAGGCGATCCGGTGGGCCATCGTGTCCTCGGGGACCGCGAAGGCGCGCGCGACGTCGGCGGAGGGCAGGCCCGCTGCCACCGACAGCATGAGGGCGATCCGGGCCACCTCGGGCAACGAGGGGTGGCAGCACGCCGAGAGCGTGACGAGGACGTCGTGGGGGTCCTCGGTCGCGGCGGTGGCGCTGCCCGGATCCAGGCCCGCGGCGGCGAACGTCCGTGCGACGAGCTCCTGGGTCGACGTGACGGGGGACTTCAGGGCCTCGTCGACGGCCGTGCTCGCGGCGGCCACGTCGCCCAGGCGTACGGCGGCCGAGGACAGGGCGCTCAGGCGCGCCGAGCGGAGTTCGGGAGAGAGGGGAGCGACCATGGCGTGGGCGGTCATCTCCCGGCCGGTCGGAGCAGGTGATGGTGGGGCATCGTGACTCCTCTCGCTCCGGCGCCGCGGTGATCGCGACTCGCTGTTGGGTGACCCCTCGATGGTCGCCGACACGCCAGGACTCCGCGACTCGAGGTCCCCAGACCCCACCCTGACCTGCGCAAACGTCCTCGAATGAGGGACCCGTCCCGATTCTGTCGGACTTCTTTGCGAAATTGTTGCTTGGGGTCGGTGGGCCGCGTAGAGTGACCACTACATCTAGTAGTTACACGGATGTGATTCTCCACATATAGGTCCACAGGCTTCCCCCTGTTACCCACATCACATGTGGAGATGTCCACAGTTCGTCCCCAGGTTCATCCACGGGGACCCGATTTCGGCCCGATGCGAGGAGGAAACGATGCACTGCCCGTTCTGCAAGAACACCGACACCCGCGTGCTCGACTCGCGCGTGGCCGACGAAGGCGGCTCCATCCGCCGGCGCCGGGCCTGCTCGCAGTGCGAGAAGCGCTTCACCACGATCGAGCAGATGCAGCTCATGGTCGTCAAGCGCTCCGGTGCCACCGAGCCGTTCGTCCGCGAGAAGGCGATCGCCGGCGTCGCCAAGGCCTGCAAGGGCCGACCGGTGTCCACCGACGACCTGGCCTGCCTCGGCCAGCAGGTCGAGGACGCCCTGCGCGTCTCCGGCCAGGCCGAGATCAACACCCAGGACATCGGGATGGCGATCCTCGAGCCGTTGCGCGACCTCGACGAAGTCGCCTACCTGCGCTTCGCCTCGGTCTACAAGTCCTTCGACTCCGCCGACGACTTCGTCGCCGAGATCGCCGGGCTGATGGCCGACCACGCCGACATCGGGCAGGTGCTCGACGCGTCGACCCAGCCCTCACCGGCCTCCCAGCCCTCGTCCGACCCCGGGTCCTGACTCGCCCCGGTCCGTTCGACGGCACCACCAGCTTCACATCACAGCCACACCAACCTCACGCAACACATCAGGACAGGAGCACCACATGACCGAGACGGTCGGCGGGACCTCGGGACCCGCCCCTCGCACCAGCCGCAAGTCCTCCAAGGCCGGGCTCAAGATCGAGCGCGTCCACACGACCGAGGGAGTGCACCCGTACGACGCGGTCACCTGGGAGCGGCGCGACGTCGTCCAGACCAACTGGAAGACCGGCGAGACCGTCTTCGAGCAGCGCGGTGTGGAGTTCCCCGACTTCTGGAGCCTCAACGCCTCCACGATCGTCACCACGAAGTACTTCCGCGGCGCCGTCGGCAGCCCCGAGCGTGAGGCGAGCCTGCGCCAGCTGCTCGACCGCGTCGTGCTGACCTACGTCAAGGCCGGCAAGGACTTCGGCTACTTCGCCACCGACGCCGACGCCGAGATCTTCGAGCACGAGCTGACGTACATGCTCCTGCACCAGATCTTCAGCTTCAACAGCCCGGTGTGGTTCAACGTGGGCACGTCCAGCCCGCAGCAGGTGAGCGCGTGCTTCATCCTGGCCGTCGACGACTCGATGGACTCGATCCTGAACTGGTACCGCGAAGAGGGCCTGATCTTCAAGGGCGGCTCCGGTGCCGGCCTGAACCTGTCGCGCATCCGCTCCAGCAAGGAGCTGCTCCGCTCCTCCGGTGGCACGGCCTCGGGCCCGGTGTCCTTCATGCGTGGTGCCGACGCCTCCGCCGGCACGATCAAGTCCGGTGGCGCCACCCGTCGCGCCGCGAAGATGGTCGTGCTCGACGTCGACCACCCCGACATCGTCGAGTTCGTCGAGACCAAGGAGCGCGAGGAGGAGAAGATCCGCGTGCTGCGTGACGCGGGCTTCGACATGGACCTGGGTGGCTCGGACATCACCAGCGTCCAGTACCAGAACGCCAACAACTCGGTGCGCGTGAACGACGAGTTCATGGAGGCCGTCGAGGAGGGCACGAACTTCGGCCTGCGCGCCCGCACCAGCGGCGAGGTCATCGAGGAGATCGACGCCCGCGAGCTGTGGGGCAAGATGGCCCAGGCCGCCTGGGCCTGCGCCGACCCGGGCATCCAGTACGACTCGACCATCAACGACTGGCACACCACGCCGGAGTCGGGCCGCATCACCGCCTCGAACCCGTGCAGCGAGTACATGCACCTGGACAACTCCAGCTGCAACCTGGCCAGCCTGAACCTGCTGAAGTTCCTCACCACCGAGGGCACCTTCGACACGCAGAAGTTCGTCAAGAGCGTCGAGTTCATCATCACCGCGATGGACATCTCGATCTGCTTCGCCGACTTCCCGACCGAGGCGATCGGCGACACGACCCGCAAGTTCCGCCAGCTCGGCATCGGCTACGCCAACCTCGGCGC
>JBEVDF010000246.1:0-2945 GCA_040514145.1 Aeromicrobium sp. | reverse complement strand
CCCAGCAGGCCGGCCGTCGCATCGGCGAGGTGATGGCCACCGTGGTCTGCCTTCTCAACCCGACGGTGGTGCTGATCGGCGGCGCTCTCGCCTCGGCCCCGCTGCTGGCCGGCATCCGCGAGACGCTCTACACACTGTCGCTTCCGCGAGCTACTCGGCACCTGACCCTGCAGCTCGGGGCCCTCGGCGAGGACGCCGCCATCGCCGGGCTGACCCGGCTGCTCGTCGACCACGAGTTCTCTGCCGAGGCGGTCAACGCCAGACTTCGGGGCTGACGAGCCGGAGACCGCCGACGCCGTTTCCTGTTGCCCGCCCGCCCACATGCAGCGTTGCTGCCTTCTGAGGTGCTCGGGCGGCCGCATCCCCAGATGCCCTGGGACTCGTTCCGCCATGCCGGCCTCGGGGCGCCTTCAGCCATGCCTTCACGATGACGTCATGCCCGACGCGCCGGGCGGGGCCAGAGGTCACGCTTGTGTCAGCTGGGACAACGCACCGAAAGCCTTTCATGACGGCCCGTGGGCCGTCGTTGGCGGCGCGACGGTCGTCCACCCGCAGCGCTTGGTCGATCACATCGCGCCGGGGTTGAACAGCGCGACCTTGATCGCGCCGGTCTCGCCGGCTCGCTCGAAGACGTCGTACGCGTCCTGCATCTCGTCGAGCCCGAAGCGATGCGTCAGCAGTGGCGCCACGTCGAGCATGCCCTCGTCGAGCAGACGCAGGAGGAGCGGTGTCGTCCGGGTGTCGACCAGGCCGGTCGTCAGCGTGACGTCCTTGATCCACAGGGTTTCGAGGTGGAGCGTCACAGGCGATCCGTGCACGCCCACGTTGGCCACCCGCCCGCCGGGTCGGACCAGCGCGCAGCAGAGCTCGAAGCTGCCCGGTACCCCCACGGCCTCGATGGCGACATCGGCCCCGAGGCCGTCGGTGAGCTCGGCGACGAGTTCTGCCGCCTCGGCGTCTGACCCGACGGCATGGTCGGCTCCCGCTGCCATCGCGTGGTCTCGTCGTGAATGGGCTGGGTCGACCAGGACTACCTGCGAGGGGCTGAAGAGCCGCGCCGTGGCAAGCGCAGCGAGCCCGATGGGGCCTGCGCCCACTACGACGACCGTGTCGCCGGGTGACACACGGCCCGCGAGCACCCCGACCTCGTACGACGTGGGCAGGATGTCGGCCAGCATGAGCGCGTCCTCGCTGCTCACCTCCTCGGGCAGCACGTGGAGCGAGTGGTCGGCGAAGGGGACGCGGACGCGTTCTGCCTGGGTGCCGTCGATGGTGTGACCGAGGACCCAGCCGCCACCACCGAGACACTGGCCATAGCGCGACTCCTTGCAGAAGCGGCACCGCCCGCACGGGGTGATGCACGAGACCAGCACCCGCTGCCCGACCGTGATGCCATGCACCTGGTCGCCCACCTCCAGGACGGTGCCCACGGCTTCGTGACCCAGGATGCGCCCGGACTCCACCTCCGGCACGTCGCCCTTGAGGATGTGGAGGTCGGTGCCGCACAGGGTCACGGCATCGACGCGCACGATGGCGTCCTGCGGGTCCTTGAGCGCGGGATCCGGGACGTCGTGCCAGGATCGGTGGCCGGGGCCGCCGTAGACGAGTGCCTTCATGAGAGAGCTCCTTCTCGGGGGTCTGGTGTCTGTGGTGCGAGTGGGTCGACGCATGGCGGCCCGACGACGACGACGTCACAGGCCGCGTGCTGGAGGACTCGTTCGGTGAGTCGGTGCGGCGCGTGCGCCTTGCCCGACGACCCGAGGACGACCAGCTGGTGGCTTGCCGAGGCGCGCACGATCGCCTCTGCGGCGTCAGCGTTCTCCAACGTGGTGACCACGACCGGGGCGGTGGGCACCGCCTGAACTGCCTCGCGCAAGGTGTCGTCCTGTGCGAGGCGCGCCGACCACCGCGGAGCGCAGAAGTGGCCGGGCACCTCATGGACCAGCACGCTGTGGTGCGCGGGCCAGACGGTCAGGACCTCGAGGTCCATGCCGTGGGCGGCGGCGTGGCGCAGACCCCAAACGAGGGCGTCCACGCCTGCTCGCGTGCCGTCGACGGCGACGAGGCAGCTCGCCCGCATCAGCGTGCGGTCGCGTCCCCGTCGTCCCATACCTCGAGGCTAGGAAGTGCGAGGCGGCCGCAACGCTGCCAGAGGTCCCCGGCCGTCGGGACCTTGTGCCCGGATCGACGCAGCCGCCAGCCACCGGCTGCTGGAGCAGGACCGGGTGGACACCATCCGCTGGTTCGACGAGCTCTCACTCGCTGACGTCGACGAGGTCGGGGGCAAGGGCGCCAACCTGGGAGAGCTCACGCGCGCCGGGTCCCCGTCTCGCGTGGCTTCGTGGTGACGAGGGCGCGAGTTCGAGGTCGAGGTCAGCTTCGCCATCCTCGACCAGTTGCTGGGGCTGCCAGGGGGACTGGGCTTGCCGCGGCGGCCGGGCGCAAGTTGCCCAAGGGCTAGACACCAGGCAAAGGTTTGCCCCAGATTGCGTTTCCGACCGCGCCGGGGGACGACCCGCGCTCTCTGACTCGCTACGGTCCGAGCACCCCACGACCGCGCGCCTCCGTCCCTCCCCCTCGGGACGGGGGCGCGCGGCTTGAGTCCAGCGCAACTGGTCGTCGCCGGGAGTACCACCCCGCCTGTTCGCTGCCCCAGACCTTCCTTTACCGTTCCTGCTGCCCGCCCCCGCCGAACCCCCCGCTCGGCCGGTGCACGAAGGGCCCAGTTGAGCGACCCCGGCCCGCGCGCCCCCAACAGCCGCCGGGGTCGCTCACTGCACATCTCGAGCCGCGTGCACTCATCCGCGGCAGGTCCGTTCGTTCTCCTCGCGAGCCTTGGCGGATGGAGCGTGAGGGGGATGGGTGCTCAGTACAGGTCGCCTCGACTCGCGGCGAGCCCTCTTGATGCTGTCGCTGCTTGGTTTCGTCCTTGGGGCTTGCTCGGG
>JBEVDF010000227.1:0-3575 GCA_040514145.1 Aeromicrobium sp. | reverse complement strand
GCGCCTCGGCGCCACCGCGCTCGTCCTGCAGCTGCCGATCGGCGCCGAGTCCGACTTCCTGGGCGTCGTCGATCTGATCGGCATGCGCGCCCTGACGTGGCGCGGCGAGACGACGATCGGCGAGGACTACACGATCGAGGAGATCCCGGCCGACCTGGCCGAGGCCGCCGCCGAGGGTCGCGAGCGCCTGCTCGAGACGCTGTCCGACGTCGACGACGAGATCGCCATGGCGTTCCTCGAGGGCGAGGACATCTCCGTCGAGGACCTCAAGGCCGCGATCCGTCGCGCCACGCTGGCCGCCAAGCTCAACCCGGTCCTGTGCGGCACGGCGTTCAAGAACAAGGGCATCCAGCCCCTGCTCGACGCGGTCGTCGACTTCCTGCCCAGCCCGATCGACGTCGGTGACATCGTCGGCCTCGATCCGAAGGACGAGACGAAGACGGACACGCGTCCGCCGTCCGACGACGCGCCGTTCGCCGGCCTGGCCTTCAAGATCGCCACCGACCCGCACCTGGGCAAGCTGACCTTCGTGCGCGTCTACTCCGGTCGCCTCGAGGCGGGCACCCAGGTGCTCAACGTGACCAAGGGCCGCAAGGAGCGGATCGGCAAGGTCTACCAGATGCACGCCAACAAGCGTGAGGAGATCGCGTCGGTCGGCGCCGGCCAGATCGTGGCCGTCATGGGCCTGAAGGACACCACCACGGGCGAGACCCTGGCCGACCCGGCCAACCCGATCGTGCTCGAGTCGATGTCCTTCCCCGACCCGGTGATCCAGGTCGCGATCGAGCCCAAGACCAAGAGCGACCAGGAGAAGCTCGGCGTCGCGATCCAGAAGCTCGCCGAGGAGGACCCGACGTTCCAGGTCCACACCGACGAGGAGACCGGTCAGACGATCATCGCCGGCATGGGCGAGCTCCACCTCGACATCCTGGTCGACCGCATGAAGCGGGAGTTCAGGGTCGAGGCGAACGTCGGCAAGCCGCAGGTCGCCTACCGCGAGACCATCCGCAAGACGGTCACGGGTCACAGCTACACGCACAAGAAGCAGACCGGTGGCTCGGGCCAGTTCGCCAAGGTCGTCATCGGTCTTGCGCCCAACGGCCCCGATGTCGGTGGCGAGGGCGGCTACGAGTTCGTCAACGAGGTCTCGGGTGGTCGCGTCCCGCGCGAGTACATCCCCTCGGTCGACGCCGGTGGCCAGAGCGCCATGGAGTTCGGCGTTCTCGCCGGCTACCCGATGGTCGACGTCAAGTTCACCCTCGAGGACGGCGCCTACCACGACGTCGACTCCAGCGAGCTCGCCTTCAAGCTGGCCGGCAACATGGCCTTCAAGGAGGCCGCACGCAAGGCCAACCCGGTTCTCCTCGAGCCGATGTTCGCTGTCGAGGTCACGACGCCCGAGGACTACATGGGCGACGTGATCGGCGACCTGAACTCCCGCCGTGGACAGGTTCAGTCCATGGAGGAGGGCTACGGTGGCGCCAAGATGATCAAGGCGCTCGTGCCGCTGTCCGAGATGTTCGGGTACGTGGGCGACCTGCGGTCGAAGACCTCGGGCCGCGCGTCGTACTCGATGCAGTTCGACTCCTACGCCGAGGTCCCCAAGGCCGTGGCCGAGGAGATCGTGAAGAAGGCCCGGGGCGAGTGAGCTTCGGCCCCATCGCATAGGGTGGCCTGAGGTTCGCTTCCGACGCGTTCCACACGGCGTTCCAGTCAACAAGATCTAGAGAAACCAAACCAGGAGGGCCCCAGTGGCTAAGGCGAAGTTCGAGCGGACCAAGCCGCACATGAACATCGGCACCATCGGTCACATCGACCATGGCAAGACGACGCTGACCGCGGCGATCACCAAGGTGCTGCACGACAAGTACCCCGATCTGAACGAGGCCTCGGCCTTCGATCAGATCGACAAGGCTCCCGAGGAGCGCCAGCGCGGCATCACGATCTCCATCTCGCACGTCGAGTACCAGACCGAGAACCGTCACTACGCGCACGTCGACTGCCCGGGGCACGCCGACTACGTCAAGAACATGATCACCGGCGCGGCTCAGATGGACGGCGCGATCCTCGTGGTCGCCGCCACCGACGGCCCCATGCCCCAGACGCGTGAGCACGTGCTGCTCGCCCGCCAGGTCGGCGTGCCGGCCATGGTCGTTGCGCTCAACAAGTGCGACATGGTCGACGACGAGGAGATCCTCGAGCTCGTTGAGCTCGAGGTCCGTGAGCTGCTCAACGAGCAGGACTTCGACGGCGACAACGTTCCCGTCGTCAAGGTTGCGGCCCACCCGGCCCTGACCGGCGACGAGAAGTGGGGCGAGTCGATCCTCGAGCTGATGAACGCGGTCGACGAGTACATCCCGCTGCCCCCGCGTGAGACGGACAAGCCGTTCCTCATGCCGGTCGAGGACGTCTTCACGATCACCGGTCGTGGCACCGTCATCACGGGTCGTATCGAGCGTGGCATCGTCAAGGTCAACGACACCGTCGACATCGTGGGCATCCGTGAGGAGAAGCAGACCACGACCGTCACCGGCATCGAGATGTTCCGCAAGCTGCTCGACGAGGGCCAGGCTGGCGAGAACGTCGGCCTGCTCCTGCGTGGCACGAAGCGCGAGGACGTCGAGCGCGGCATGGTCGTGATCGCTCCCGGTTCGACGACTCCCCACACGGAGTTCGACGGCCAGGTGTACATCCTGTCCAAGGAGGAGGGTGGCCGTCACACGCCGTTCTTCAACAACTACCGCCCGCAGTTCTACTTCCGCACCACGGACGTCACCGGCGTCGTCACGCTGCCCGAGGGCACCGAGATGGTCATGCCCGGCGACAACACCGAGATGTCGGTCGTGCTGATCCAGCCGATCGCCATGGAGGAGGGCCTGCGCTTCGCCATCCGCGAGGGCGGCCGCACCGTCGGCGCCGGCCGTGTCACCAAGATCCACAAGTGATCTGACCTGACACGCACTGCGTGAGAACCCCCGGGGCTTCGGCCCCGGGGGTTCTGTCATGTCCGCCCCCTTGCCGCTGCCGTACCCTCGCGGTGTGGGACACGATCACGCGCACGGCGCCGGGGTGCAGCACCGCGGCAAACTGCTCGCCGTGCTGGGGCTGACGCTCAGCGTCCTGGTGCTGCAGGTCGTCGTGGGCCTGGTCACCGGCTCCCTGGCCCTGCTCGCCGACGCCGGCCACATGCTCAGCGACTCGCTCGGCCTCGTGCTCGCCCTGACGGCGATCGCCGTGGCCCAGCGCTCCGGTGGTCCGCGGAGCACCTACGGGTGGCACCGCACCGAGGTCCTCGCCGCCGGCGCCAACGGGCTGATCCTGCTCGGGATCTGTGTCGTCATCGCCGTGAACGCCCTCCGGCGACTGGAAGACCCGCCCAGCATCGAGGGCGGCTGGGTCCTGGTCGCCGGTGTCATCGGACTCGCGGTCAACATCGTCGGACTGGTCATCTTGCGAGCGGGCTCGAAGGAGAGCCTGAACGTCCGCGGTGCCTACCTCGAGGTGCTCGGCGACGCCTTCGGCTCGGTCGCGGTCATCGCGTCCGCGGTGGTCATCCTCGCCACGGGCTGGCACGC
>JBEVDF010000216.1:0-3156 GCA_040514145.1 Aeromicrobium sp. | reverse complement strand
CCGAAGATGGCGTTGACGAGCGTGCTCTTGCCGACCCCGGTCTTGCCGAAGATGGCCAGGTTGAAGCGGCCGATCTCCTCCGCCTTGTCCTTCCACGCCTTCCCGAAGGCCTGGCCGAACCACTCGTCCGTGGGCTTCGCCATGCCCCCAGCGTGTCAGAAGTGCGCAAGAGTGGACCCATGACGCAGATGGTCAGGGTGCACAACTTCTTCCTGTCGAGCGACGGGTACGGCGCGGGCGAGGGCCAGAGCCTGGACAGCCCCTTCGGGCACGCCAACCCCGCCGAGCTGGGCGCGTGGGCGTTCGGGGCCGCGAGCTGGCCGAACCGCACCGACGGTGCCGGAACCCGCGGCCTCGAGGACTACCTGGTTCGCGACTTCCACCGCAACATCGGGGCCGAGATCATGGGCCGCAACAAGTTCAGTCCCTACCGCGGGCCGTGGGAGGACCACCCCGAGTGGGAGGGCTGGTGGGGCGAGGACACGCCGTTCCACACCCCGGTCTTCGTGATGACCCACCACGACCGGCCCTCGCTCACGCTGACCGACACGACGTTCCACTTCGTGAGCGGTACGCCTGCCGAGGTGCTCGCGCGCGCCCTCGAGGCCGCCGACGGCAAGGACGTGCGCCTCGGCGGTGGACCCACCACGGTCCGTCAGTTCCTCGACGCCGGCCTCATCGACACGCTGCACGTCGCCGTCGCCCCCGTCGAGCTCGGTGCCGGCTCCCGCTTCTGGACGGCACCCGACGAGCTGGACGACCGCTACGAGCACGACGTGGTCCCTCGTCCCGACGGCGTGGTCCACCACCTCTTCTGGCGGCGCTGACCCACGGAGGGTCAGCGGGCGGCGACCCGCACCTGGGTCAGCTCCTCCGAGAGCTCCCAGGTCCGACGGGCGTCGTCCGCGCTGCGCAGGCGGCTGTAGAGCTTCTGCTCGGCAGGGGGACCGCCCAGGTGGCCGAGCCCCCTCGGCCCGTAGAACCGCCCACCCTCGGCATCGGGCGACGTCGCGGCGTACAGCGCGGAGAGTCCGGCGGACTCGACGGTGCCGAGGACCAGGCCGCGCGCGGACAGCGCGCGGATCACCTTGACGCTCATGGTGTCGCCGTCGCGGCCGAGCTCGGGACGGGCGGCCAGCAGGTTCGTCGGCGCGACGCCGGGGTGCGAGATGTTGCTCGTGATGCCCCAGCCGCCGGCCTCGCTGCGGCGCTGGAGCTCCAGCCCGAACAGGCCGAACGCGATCTTGGACTGGCTGTAGGCGCCCATCCCGTCGTACGACGTCTCCCAGTTCGGGTCGGACCAGTTGATGCGCCCGTGGTTGGCGGCGACGCTGACCTGCGAGGTCACCCGGGCGCGACCCGCGCGCAGGAGCGGCAGCAGGTGGCCGACCAGCGCGAAGTGGCCGAGGTGGTTGGTGCCGAGCTGCAGCTCGAAGCCGTCGACCGTGGTCTGCCGCTCCGGCGGCGTCATCACGCCGGCGTTGTTGATCAGCAGGTGGATCGGCCGGTCCTCCTCGAGGAGCGCGCCGCCGAGGTCGGCGACCGAGGACAGGGAGGACAGGTCCAGGTCGCGCAGCGACACGTCCGCGCCCGGCACCCGCTCCAGGATCGTGGCGACGGCGGCCCGGCCCTTGTCCGGGTTGCGCACCGGCAGCACGAGCTCGGCCCCGGCGGCGGCCAGCCGCGTGGCGATGACGAGACCCATCCCGTCGCTCGCTCCCGTCACGACGGCGCGTCGGCCGGAGAGGTCGGGGATCGGGATGGTGATGTCCTTGCGGCTCATGGGTGCTCCTCGTGGTGGTGTGCCCACGATGCTGCGCGGTCGGGCGCCGGTTATCCACGGCCTGTCGATCCGTGGCTCGCCAGGCCCAGGACCTGCAGAGTGGGACCCGACGGGAAGGAGTGCGACGTGATCGATCGACACGGACTGGCGGAGTTCCTCCGCAACCGCCGCGAGTCGCTCCAGCCCGAGGACGTCGGGATGCCGCGCGGACAGCGGCGCCGTACGAGCGGACTGCGTCGCGAGGAGGTCGCCGTCCTGTGCCACATGTCGACCGACTACTACTCGCGCCTCGAGCGGGAGCGCGGTCCGCGGCCGTCCGAGCAGATGATCGCCTCGATCGCCCAGGGTCTCCACCTCTCCCTGGACGAGCGCGACCACCTGTTCCGTCTCGCGGGGCACCCACCACCGGGCCGCGGCGCGAGCAGCGAGCACGTCAGCCCGGGCATGCTGCGCATCTTCGACCGGCTGGGCGACACCCCGGCGGAGATCGTCACCGAGCTCGGCGAGACGTTGCGACAGACACCCCTCGGCGTCGCCCTCACCGGCGACCTGAGCGTGCACCGCGGTCCGATGCGGAGCCTCGGCTACCGGTGGTTCGCCGACCCGTCGTCGCGCGCCGCCTACCTCCCCGACGACCACGAGTTCCTGTCCCGGCTGTTCGCCTCCGGGCTGCGGGAGATCGTCGCCCGGCGCGGACCCGGGTCGCAGGCGGCGCAGTACGCCGCGGCGCTCACCGAGAGCAGCGCGGAGTTCCGCGACCTCTGGGCCGAGCACGAGATCGGACTCCGGCCGCGGGAGACCAAGCGCTTCGTGCACCCCCAGGTCGGCGTGCTGGAGCTGAGCTGCCAGACCCTGCTCGACCCGGACCAGTCGCACCTCCTGCTGGTCTACACGGCCGTTCCCGGGAGCGAGAGCCACGACAAGCTCCAGCTCCTGTCGGTGATCGGCGCGCCCGCTCCGTAGGGCCAGGAGCACCCACCGGAGCGCGCCGTGTAGGAGCGGCCTGTCCTGGGTAGGTTGCGACACGAAGACGCGTGCCGGCCGGGTCGAGGAGCGACCATGTCACCTCCCAGCGACACCCGACTCCTCGTCGACGGCAGGAACGCCGCGCCGCTCGAGGTGGCCGCGACCCACCGCGCGCGCAGCCGCGGACTGCTGGGTAGGGACGGCATCGACGGCGCCCTGCTGCTGCCGGGCGCCCGACAGGTCCACACGTTCCGGATGCGGTTCCCCATCGACGTCGCGCACGTCGCCCGCGACGGCACGGTGCTGGCCGTGACCACCATGCCGCCCGGACGCCTCGGCGCCTGGCGCCCGCGCAGCCGCGCCGTGATCGAGGCCGCGGCCGGCGCGTTCGCCGGGTGGGGGTTAAC
>JBEVDF010000201.1:0-2620 GCA_040514145.1 Aeromicrobium sp. | reverse complement strand
GGCGGGATCTGGCAGGGCATGTCCGGTTCACCGGTGTACGGCCCGGGCGGCGAGCTGATCGGGGCGGTTGCCTACGGCCTTTCGTTCGGTCCCAGCCCCGTCGCCGGGGTCACCCCGTTCGTCGACATGGCGTCCTACCTCGGGCCCGCTCCGGCGACCCGGGTGGACATCGGCGCCCGGGCCGCCCGGGTGATCGCGGAGAACAGCGACGTGACCGCGGCCCAGGCCGATCGGGGCTTCGCTCAGCTGCCCATGCCGACCGGGGTGTCCGGGGTCGGTCAGCGGCGACTCGAGCAGGCGGCCGCGCAGGCCGGTGCTCACCGGTGGCTGCCCACGGCGACGTACCGGATGGGCGCGGCCGCGGCGCCCGGCGATGGGGCGGCCGGTCCCGAGAGCATCGTGGCCGGTGGCAACCTCGCGGCGACGCTGTCGTACGGGGACGTCACGCAGGGCGGCGTCGGCACGGCCACGTCGGTGTGCAACGGCAAGGTGGTCGGCTTCGGTCACCCGATGACCTTCCTGGGCAAGACCACGCTGACCCTGCATCCGGCGGACGCGCTCTACATCCAGGACGACCCCACGCTGGCGCCGTACAAGGTCGCCAACCTGGGTGCTCCCGCCGGGACCATCACCGACGACCACCTGGCCGGGATCACCGGCACGTTCGGCGCGCTTCCCGCCTCCTCGGTCGTCCGCTCGACCGCGTCGTACCTCGACCGCTCGCGCACCGGGACGAGCCGCGTCTCGGTCCCTCGGGCTGCGGCCAGCACCACGTTCTTCCAGCTCCTGGGCAACCAGGACCGGGTCCGCGACGCGGTCGCGCCGGGCTCCTCGGTGGTCTCGTGGACCATCGAGGGCCGCGAGGAGGGCGTCGGGCCGTTCACCCTGTCGGTCGCGGATCGTTACGCCTCCGACTTCGACATCAGCATCGAGCCTGCCTTCGACATCGCGGACTTCGTCTTCGCGCTGAGCACGATCAGGGGCGTCAAGGTCGACTCGGTCAAGATGAACTCCGCGATCAAGGACGACAGCTCCACCTGGGCGATCGCGCGGGTGCAGCAGCGGCGCGCCGGCGTCTGGCGCGCGGTCAACGCTCGGCACCCCGCCGTCGTCCGGGCCGGCCACGAGCTCACGCTCCGGGCCGTCCTGGTCAGCGGCAGAGACACGACGACGGCCCCGATGACCCTGGCGATCCCGCGCAGGGCGGCCGGGGGAGAGGCCGAGCTCCTGGTCCTGGGCGGGGCGGGGTTCTTCTCGGAGGACGCCTTCCCGACCTCGATCGCGCAGGCGAAGCGCTTCGTGAGGAACCAGGTCCGCAACGACCAGGTCATGGTCGAGCTCAACACGTTCGGCCCGCGCGGCGAGGTCCGCAGGGTGAGCAAGAGCGCGGCACAGCAGAAGGTGGTCACCGGCGAGAAGTTCCTGCCGGCGCTCATCAAGTAACCCACTCGACAGCGGCGGGCCGGAGCCGCCGGCCCGCCGTTCGATCGCTGCTACCCGCGAGACGCCCATGGTCCGGCAAGGCGCCCGGTCAGGGGTCTCTCTGCTCCTTGTCAACAGTGAGGCCGTCGAACTGCGCCATCGTCGTGCGGTGCGCGCACACCAGCGCCTCCTTGAAGGGCCGTTGGCGGTGGTCCGCCGAGATGATCTCGACTCCCCAGGGTCCGGGGAAGGCGATTCGTTGCAGTGTCTCGATGAAGCCCTTGACGTCGAAGGTTCCGGAGCCGCAGAGCACCCGGTGGTGAATGGTGTCGTGAAACATGTCGGTGGACTGTGGTGCGGGGGCATCGTTGAGTTCGACAACGAACACCTTCTCGCCGGGGATCTCGGCGAGATCGGCCAAGGTGGAGGGACCGCGCTCCAGGTGCCAGATGTCCACCACCAGACCGGCTGCGGGGTGATCAGCGGCGGCGACGAGGTCGGCGGCCAACCGGAAGTCGGCGATGTTGGAGAACGGCAGCGGTTCCAGCGCAACCCGGGTTCCGACCTCGGCGGCCTGCACGGCCAGTTGATGCAGCTCGGTCGCCCAGTGGTCGACGTCGGTCAGTGGCGGGACGGCGCCGTCGACGACCTCGACGTCAGGTCCGATCTTGATCTGTCGCGCTCCGAGAACCTCGGCGGCGGTCAGCAACGACCTCCGTGTCTGGTCCGATTCCCGGCGGCGGCTGCCGGTGGTCCACCAGTGCTCGAGCAGCTCGACCTCGAGGTGGATCAGGCCGAGGTCATCGCAGATCCGCTTCACCTGCGGCAAGCCGTAGGTGCGCTCCGCGGCTTCGAGATCGTTGATGGTGAAACCGATTCCGGTGAAGCCGGCGGCGGCCACTGCCTCGGCCCTGGCACGGAGGTCCAACGGACTCAGGTGGCGACCGGCCACCGGCATCGCGTCACCAGCGTGGGTCCAGCAAGTAGCCAGCAGTTCTACCGGCATCGGCTCAGCCGGGGGTGGGTCGGGTGCGCGCAGCCTGGGCGTCGAGAGCGGATTCGAACGCTTCGCGGGTCCAGTCCTCGGCGACGGCCTGGCGGACCAGGTCGGCTTGGGTCTGTGGTGCGATGCCGCCGATCGGCTGGTCACGGTCGAGGTTGGTGGGGAAGGCATAGCCCTCGGCAGAGGCGGCGATGA
>JBEVDF010000172.1:0-4176 GCA_040514145.1 Aeromicrobium sp. | reverse complement strand
ACGAGCCACGTCCTGGAGTGGGACGAGGTCCACGGCCTGGCCAGCGAGACCGCCGCCCAGGGCGCGACCACCCTGCTGGCGATGATGGACGAGATGCGTCCGGCCGACGTCGCCAACGCCCTGCGCGACCTGCCGCCCAAGCGCCGCATGGAGATCGTGCGCGAGTTCGGCGACGAGCAGCTGGCCGACGTCCTCGAGGAGATGCCCGAGGCCCTGCAGGTGGAGGTCCTGGGGATCCTCGACCCGAGCCGCGGCGCCGACGTCCTGGGCGAGATGGATCCCGACGACGCAGCCGACCTGCTCGGCGAGCTGCCGGCGCAGACCGCCGAGGAGCTGCTGGGGCTCATGGAGCCCGAGGACGCCGAGGACGTGCGCCGCCTGCTGTCCTACGAGGAGCGCACCGCCGGCGGCATGATGACCACCGAGCCGGTCGTGCTCGACCCGGGCGCCACCATCGCCGACGCTCTCGCCCTCGTGCGCGAGCCCGAGCTCAGCGTCGCCCTCGCCTCGATGGTCTACGTCTGCCGGCCTCCGCTGGAGACGCCCACCGGCCGTTTCCTGGGCGCCGCCCACTTCCAGGCGCTCCTGCGCGAGCCACCCTCGACCCTGGTCAGCCAGATCATCGTCAACGACATCGAGTGGCCGCGCCCCGAGGCCTCGCTGGCCGAGGTCGCGGGCCTGCTCGCGGCGTACAACCTCGTGGCCGTCCCCGTGGTCGACGACAACCAGCACCTGCTGGGCGTCGTGACGATCGACGACGTGCTCGACCACCTGCTGCCGAAGGGATGGCGCGAGCATGGCTGATCGCGAACGCCTCGACCAGCCGCGCGACCTGCGTCGCGGGCTGGGCCGCAACCTCGGAGCGCGCAAGGACCCCGATCCCGAGCGGTTCGGCCGCTTCGCGGAGTCGGCCGCCCGGTTCCTCGGCACCGCCACCTTCATCGCGTGGATGACGCTGTTCATCCTCGTGTGGATCGTGTGGAACGTGCCGTGGGGACCCGACCGCCCCCGCTGGGACGACTACCCGTTCATCTTCCTCACGCTGATCCTGTCGTTGCAGGCGTCGTACGCCGCGCCGCTGATCCTGTTGGCCCAGAACCGCCAGGAGGCCCGCGACCGGATCACGGCCGAGCAGGACCGCGATGCGGCCAGCCGCTCGCACGCCGACATGGAGTTCCTGGCCCGCGAGGTGGCCAGCCTGCGGATCGGCCTGGGCGAGGTCGCGACGCGCGACTTCCTGCGCAGCGAACTGCGTGGATTCCTCGCCGAGCTCGAGCGGGACGACCACTCCGCCGACCAGGACTGAGCCGCCGGATCGGGGTGCGTCGTCCGCACCTTGACGCGGCCCCGAGCCGTTCGATACTGCCCCGTAGACTCCACCTCATGGCTGACGTCACTCAGGAACAGATCACCGCGGCGCTCTCGACCGTGAACGACCCCGAGATCAAGCGCCCGATCACCGAGCTGGGGATGGTCGACACCGTCACGATCGGTGAGACCGAGATCGTCGTGCGACTGCTGCTCACCGTGGCCGGCTGCCCGCTCAAGGACACCCTGACCCGTGACGTCACCGCGGCCGTCGTCAAGGTCGCGCCCGCGCACACGGTCCGCGTCGACATGGGCGTGATGACCGACGAGCAGCGCAAGGCCATGCAGGAGCAGCTCCGCGGCGGCCGCGCCGAGCGCGAGATCCCCTTCGCCCAGCCCGGCTCGCTGACCAAGGTCTACGCGATCGCGTCGGGCAAGGGCGGCGTCGGCAAGTCGTCGGTCACCGTCAACCTCGCCGTCGCGATGGCCAAGCGCGGCCTCAAGGTCGGCATCGTCGATGCCGACATCTACGGCCACTCGATCCCCGACATGCTCGGCGTGGGCGACCAGCGCCCCACCCAGGTCGAGGACATGATCATGCCCGTGCCGACCCAGATCGGCGACGTGTCGCTCAAGGTCATGAGCATCGGCATGCTCAAGCCCCGCAAGGACCAGGTCGTCGCGTGGCGCGGCCCGATGCTCGACCACGCACTCGTGCAGATGCTGGCCGACGTCTACTGGGGCGACCTCGACGCCCTGCTCCTCGACCTCCCCCCGGGCACCGGCGACATGGCGATCAGCCTCGGGCAGCACCTGCCCAACGCCGAGGTCGTCGTCGTCACCACCCCGCAGCAGGCCGCGGCCCAGGTGGCCGAGCGCGCCGGCACGATGGCCTCGATGATGCACCAGCGCGTCGTCGGTGTCATCGAGAACATGTCGTGGCTGCTGCTGCCTTCGGGCGAGAAGATGGAGGTCTTCGGCTCCGGTGGCGCCGCCCGGGTCGCGACCACCCTGAGCGCCCGTCTCGGCTACGACATCTCGCTGCTCGGCCAGGTGCCGCTGGAGGAGAAGGTCCGCGAGGGCGGCGACGCCGGCGACCCGATCGTCATGTCGGACCCCGACGCCGAGAGCGCCAAGGTGCTGCAGCAGATCGCCGACCAGCTCAGCGGCCGCTCGCGCGGCCTGGCCGGCATGCAGCTGGGCCTGGCCCCCGCCGGCCGCCTGTAAGGTCACGCCCGTGGGCTTGGGCTGGATGGAGATCGGCGCGATTCTCGTCGTGGCGATCCTCGTGTTCGGCCCCGACCGGCTCCCCGGGCTGGCCAGGCAGGCGGCGCAGTTCGTCCGCACCGTGCGTCAGATGGCCGAGAACGCCAAGTCCGAGTTGAGCAAGGAGCTCGGCGACGACTTCAAGGACCTCAACCTGCGCGACCTCGATCCGCGGGCGGCCGTGCGCGACGTGATCCTGTCGGACACCACCACTCCCCCGCCCGTGCCGAGCATGCGCATCCTGCGCCCCGGCGAGCGCCCGCCCTTCGACCCCGAGGCGACCTGACCTCCGTCGCCGATCAGATGCCGAGGGCGCCGAGGACGCGGGTGCGTCCGGCGCGGGGCTCGCGGTGCGCGAGCTCGCGGCGCAACGCGGCGCGGCCCCGGTGGATCCGCGTGCGCACGGTGCCGACCTTGATCCCCAGCAGCAAGGCGATCTCCGCGTGCTCCAGCTGCTCCACGTCCGCGAGCACCACCGCGACGCGCAGGTGACTGGGCAGCGTCGCGAGCGCGGCCTCGATGTCGGGGTCGAACCCGGCGTCGTGCACGAGGTCGTCGGGCAGGCCGCCGTCGTCGACGAGGCGCGCCTCATGGGCCGCGGTCAGCGCCGAGGTGGGCTGGCGGCCCGCGCGGCGGGCACGGTCGAGGAAGAGGTTCGTGGTGATCCGGTGGATCCAGCCGGCGAGGTTGCGGGCCTCGTAGCGGTCGAGCGAGGTGAAGACGCGCTCGAACACGTCCTGTGTGAGGTCCTCGGCGTCCTGACGGTTCCCGGTGAGCCGCGCGGCGAGGCGACGGACCTGCGTCCCGTGCTGGGCGTAGATCTCGGCCTGGTCCTGGAGGGACGGCTTCCGGTCGGGCATGCGTCGATCTTCAACCGCCAACCTGAGAGCAGCCGAAGAACCGGCTGGGGTCGGCGAAGTCCCGTGGCCGCGGCCCCGCGAGTCCCATGCGTCCACGGCACCACACGTCGATAGGCTGGGGCCACCCGCCGAACGATTGCGAGGGGACGATGACCACCGAAGCCAGCCTGGCCTACGTCGAGCAGTTCCAGTCCGAGGACGATCACCTGCGCACCGCGCGCCAGCACGCCGAGACCGTCGGCGTGGTCCCGGTCCTGCCCGGCGCCCGCGCGGCCCTGTCGTTCCTGGCCGGCGCCGCCGGCGCCAAGAGCGTGGCCGAGATCGGCACGGGCACGGGAGTCTCGGGCCTGGCGCTGCTGCGCGGCATGCTGCCCGACGGCGTGCTCACGTCGGTGGACCTCGAGGCCGAGAACCAGCGGCTCGCCCGTCAGGTGTTCCTGGGCGCCGGGATCTCCCCCACGCGCTTTCGCCTCATCACCGGCTCGGCCCTCGACGTGCTGCCGCGCCTCAACGACGGCGGCTACGACCTGGTCTTCTGCGACGGAGACAAGGTGGAGTACGGCGAGTACCTCGACGAGGCGCTGCGCCTGACGCGCGCCGGTGGCTTCGTGGTGTTCGACAACGCCCTGTGGCACGACCGCGTGGCGGACCCGTCGCAGCGCGATCCCGAGACCGTGGCGATCCGTGAGCTGGTCGAGCGCGTCCGCGCCGACGAGGACCTCTCGGCACTGCTGCTGCCGCT
>JBEVDF010000120.1:0-3879 GCA_040514145.1 Aeromicrobium sp. | reverse complement strand
TCCGCGACGCCTACCTGCAGCCGATCTCGTTCGCCCAGGTCGACCTGCTGGCCCGCTACCGCGAGGACCCCGACGCCGTCGACGAGGACATGCGCGCCGCGCTGCTGCAGACCGTCAACGGCATCGCCAACGGTCTGCGCAACACCGGCTAGGAGCGAGATCTCGTCGATCAGCGGGGGACGTCAGTTGATCTGGCGGTCGCGACCCTCCCAGTACTGGGCACGGAGCTTGAACTTCTGCAGCTTGCCGGTGGCGGTACGGGCGAGCTCCTCGCGGAACTCCACGCGCTTGGGCACCTTGTAGCCGGCGAGGCGCTCGCGCGCGTGGGCGCGCAGGTCCTCCTCGGTCACATCGCCGTCGACCACGACGAGGGCCATCACGAGCTCGCCCCACTTGTCGTCGGGGACGCCGATCACGGCGACCTCGCGAACGGCCGGGTGCGAGGCCAGCACGTCCTCGACCTCGATCGACGAGACGTTCTCGCCGCCGGAGACGATGACGTCCTTCTTGCGGTCGGCGATCGTGACGTAGCCGTCCTCGTACGTGCCGCCGTCGCCCGTGTGGAACCAGCCGCCCTCGAGCGCTTCGGCCGTGGCCTCCGGGTTGTCCCAGTACGCCTCGAGCACGGTGTTGCTGCGGGCCAGGATCTCGCCCTTGTCGTCGATCATGATGCGGGTGCCGATCGTGGGGGCGCCGGCGCGCGAGAGCAGACGGGCCTGCTCCTGCGGCTCGAGCTCCTCCCACTCCTCGCGCATGCGGCTCATCGTCAGCAGCGGTGAGGTCTCGGTCAGGCCGTAGATCTGGATGAACTCCCAGCCCAGCTCCTCGCGGACGCGCTGGATCGTGCGGGTCGGCGGGGGAGCGCCGGCCACGATGCAGCGCACGCGGTCGCGACCCGTGTCGCCGGTCCACTCCGGCAGCGCGTCGAGCACGGCGTTGATCACCGCGGGCGCGCACGCCAGGACCGTGACGCCGTGCTCCTCGATGCGCCTGAGGATCTCGGTGCCGTCGATCTGGCGGATGACGACCTGCTTGGCGCCGATGCCGGTGGCGGCGTAGAGCAGGCCCCAGCCGTCGCAGTGGAACATCGGCAGCGTGTGCAGGTAGACGTCACGGTCGGTCAAGGTGGCGTGCCAGCCGAAGGTGGTGGCGTTGACCCAGCGCGCGCGGTGCGTCTGCTGCACGCCCTTGGGACGCGCGGTCGTGCCGGACGTGTAGTTGATCGTGGCGGTGGCGTTCTCGTCCGGCTCCCACTCCGCCGGCTCGGCCTTCGACGCCCAGATCTTGTCGTCGTCACGGCCCAGCACGAACACGTGCTTGGCGGACGAGCAGGACGCGGCCAAGTGCTCCAGCTCGGGGTCGAGCATGACCACCTCGGCGCCGCAGTGCTCCACGATGTACTCGATCTCGGCGGGCGCGAGGCGGAAGTTCACGGGCACGAAGATGCGGCCCCAGTTGGCCACGCCGTAGAACGAGGCCAGCAGTCGCGCGGCATTGTGCGACACCATCGCGACCCGGGCGCCCTGGGGGACGCCCAGCTCGTCGAGCGTCGCGGCCTGGCTGCGCGCCTTCGCGTACAGCTGCGCGTACGTCAACTCGCCCCACGACTCCGCGACCTGGTTCGGCTCGTCGACCACGGCGACGCGTTCGGGGTAGACGGTGCGGGCGCGGTCGAGGAAGTCGCGCAGCGTGAGCGGGACGATCATGGGGCCTCCGGCGGGGTCGAACGGTGCGTGTGGGTCACGTCACGCAGCCATTGTGTCCACTCCGGCCCGCCCCGTGCACCCCGGGCCGGGGCACGAGCGACAAGCGGTCGGCGCCTCCCGGTGAGCGGCGCGCCGGCCCACCCCTCTCCACTTTTGGAAACGAATTCACCCCTCGCGGCGAGTTCGGCGTGAATCCGTTTCCAAAAGTGGAGAGGGGGAGCGGTGGAGGTCGCGGTCGGCGCGGTCCGGGGCGCTGGGTAGCCTCTGCCCGGTGAGCTGGGAAGAGATGTTCAACGGCGACTTCGCCGCCGACGACGTGCGCGCCTACGGCGAGCTGGTGAGGAACCTGCACGCGGTGCAGGACGCGCTGGCCGCGATGCCGATGGACCGCAAGGCGATCGACGGCCTCGCGAGCGACCTCGCGACCTGGCGCGAGCGCCTCGAGCCGATGGTCACCGACGAGCAGCACCAGGTGAGCGGACGGGTCGCCGAGCTGCCGGTGCGGGGTCACGCGATGCTGCCCGAGCTGAAGGTCACCTCGCGCACCGCCGATCGCGTCGAGGGCACCGTGCGCTTCGGCCGCTGGTTCATGGGCGGCGGGATGGCCGTGCACGGCGGCGCCGTCAGCCTGCTGTTCGACGAGGTGCTGGGCATCCTCGCGTCGCTCGCTGCCGGCGGGATCACCCGCACCGCGTACCTGCACACCGACTACCGCGCGCTGACCCCGATCGACACCGAGCTCGAGGCCGTCGCCTGGATCGACCGGGTCGAGGGCCGCAAGTGGTTCGTCCGCGGCGAGATCCGCCACGGCGACACCGTGTGTGCCGAGGGCGAGGGACTCTTCCTGCGCCTGCTGCCCGACCAGGGCCTGGGCAAGCGCACCACCGGCTGACCCGGGGTCAGGGGTAGGGGTAGAAGCCCTGGCCCGACTTCTTGCCCATGAGGCCCGCGTCGACCATGCGGTCGAGCAGCGGCGGCGGCGAGTAGAGGGGCTCCTTGAACTCCTCGTACATCGACTCGCCGATCGCCTTGATCGTGTCCAGCCCGATGAGGTCGCTCAGCGCGAGCGGCCCCATCGGGTGGCCACAGCCCAGCACCATGCCGTTGTCGATGTCCTTCGCCGAGGCGTACCCAGCCTCGTACATCCGGATCGCGGACAGCAGGTACGGCACCAGGAGCGAGTTGACGATGAAGCCCGCGCGGTCGGTCGCGTCGATGGGCTGCTTGCCGAGCGTGTCCGAGACGTAGGAGCGCATCCGCTCGAGCGTCTTGTCCGACGTCGTGAGCGACGGGATGAGCTCGACGAGCTTCATGACGGGCGCGGGGTTGAAGAAGTGCACGCCCACGACGCGGTCGGCGCGGCCGGAGGCGGCGCCCAGCTTCACGATCGGGATGGACGACGTGTTGGAGGCCAAGATCGCGTCGGGGTCCTGCAGGATCGTGCCGATGCGGGTGAAGAGGTCGAGCTTGATCGACTCCTTCTCGCTGGCGGCCTCGACGACGAGCTGGCGGTCGGCCAGGTCGTTCAGGTCGGTGGTGACCGTGATGGCCTCGAGGGCGGCGTCGCGGTCCTGCTCGGTGAGCTTCCCGCGGTCGACGGCGCGCTGCAGGGAGGCCTCGATCCGGCCGTGGGCCGCGGTGGCGGCCTCGTCGGTGACCTCGACGACGACGACCGAGATGCCGGCGCGCGCGTTCACCTCTGCGATGCCGGAGCCCATGAGCCCGCCCCCGACGACTCCGATGCGTTCGATGGTCACGCGACCTCCTGGTAAAGATGATGGATTCCTCACGTTCGATCGTAACGGGCGCCGGGTGAGCCTCCGTCAGCGCTCCCGTCGCTCGTGATGGGATGGCCTCATGCGCGCGTGGCTCCCGGTGGTGCTCGTCCTCGCCCTGGCCGGATGCGGCGGGAGCGACGATGCACCCACCCCGTCGGAGGGTTCGACCTCGACGACCCCCGGCCAGGTCGCCACCGACGCCACGGGCACGGTCGACCCGCTGGCGATCACCTCGTTCGTCTGCCGCCGGAACGCCAAGGGCGGCTGGAAGGTGCAGGGCACGCTGAAGAACACCGCCAAGAAGGTGCGCGACTACCGCGTCACCGCCTTCATCGGCCAGCAGACCGGGCCCGCCCGCATCGTGGAGCTCGACAAGGTCAAGGCGGGCGCGAGCG
>JBEVDF010000084.1:0-2942 GCA_040514145.1 Aeromicrobium sp. | reverse complement strand
GGCGTCGGGGACCGCGAGGGCGTCTGATCTCGGCCGGAGTCACCGACCCGTACGGCGCGTACCCTCGGGGTCGTGGAGGGTGGCGACCCCGGCGGCGTCCGGCTCGCGGAGCTGGTGGCAGCGCTGTCCCTCGGGATCGACCTCGGCTTCGGCCAGCCGATGGAGCACGTGCTCCGGCAGTCGCTCATCGCCCTTCGACTCGCTGAGCAGGCCGGGGTCGACGACGACGACAAGGTCTCGGTCTACTACACGGGTCTGCTGGTCAACGTGGGCTGCCACTCGGACGCACACGAGCAGGCGAAGTGGTTCGGGGACGACATCGCCCTGAAGGCCGACAAGTACCAGCATGGCGTGCACGGTGTGAAGAGTGCGGTGGCCGGGCTCCGCATGGTCGGATCGGGCAGCGACCACGTCCTCGACCGGTTCCGGGTCGGCCTGGAGTTCGTGGTGTCGGCACACCGCGACCTGAGCGCGATGATCACCCACCACTCCGAGATGGCCCGCCGTCTGGGGGAGGCACTCGGCCTGTCGGAGCAGACGCTGGACGCGCTGGACGCCTCGTACGAGCAGTGGGACGGCAAGGGCTGGCCAGGCGCGCTGCGCGGCGGCGACGTGCCGATCGCGGCGAGGCTGGCCTCCATCGGCGAGTTCGCCGAGGTGGCCCACCGCGTGGGCGGTGTCGAGGCGGCGAAGGCGCTCGTGCGTCAGCAGCGGGGCAAGCAGTTCGACCCTGACCTGGCGGACGAGTTCGACGCGCACGCCGAGATGCTGCTGTCGGGCCTGGACACCGCCGACACCTGGGAAGCGGTGATCGGGGCCGAGCCGGCCCTGGCCGTCGTGCTGGTCGGCGAGCGATTCGACGCGGGGCTGCTGGCCGTCGCCGACTTCATCGACCTGAAGTCGCCGTACTCGCTCGGCCACGCCCGGGCCGTGGCCGACCTGGCGGCGGAAGCCGCGTCGAGGATGGGCATGTCACCAGCCGAGGTCCAGAACGTTCGTCGCGCGGGCCTCGTGCACTGCTTCGGCAAGCTCGGCGTGAGCAACGCGATCCTGGACAAGCGGACGCCCCTCGGCACAGGGGAGCGGGAACGGTTGCGGATGGTGCCGTACCTGACCGAGCGGATGCTGCGGCAGTCACCCGCGCTCGCCTCGCTGGGAGCCCTCGCGGTGCAGCACCGCGAGCGGCTCGACGGCTCCGGACACCCACGCGGCCTGACGGGGGCATCCATCTCCCGCTCCGCGCGGGTGCTGGGAGCGGCGGACGCCTACCGGTCGATGCGCGAACCGCGCGCGCACCGGGAGCCTCGGTCTGCCGTGGAGGCCGCCTCCCGGCTGCGGGGGGAGGTACGCGCGGGCCGGCTCGACCCGGATGCCGTCGAGGCGGTGCTGGCCGGGGCCGGCCACCGGGCGTCGCGCCGGCGGCCCGGTGCCGCGGGGCTCACCGCCCGCGAGATCGACGTCCTGCGACTGCTGGCCCGCGGCTGCACGAACAAGGACATCGCAGCACGTCTGGTGATCTCACCCAAGACGGTGGCCAACCACGTCGAGCACATCTACACCAAGATCGGCGCCTCCAACCGCGCGGCCGCGGCGTGGTTCGCCACGCAGCACGGGCTCCTCGCCGAGGAGGAGCCCGTCCCGGTGTGAACACGCGGGGTGGTCACGCGGACTGCATCGCCGCCAGGTTGCGCTCGATGGTCTCGTTCACCACGGCCATCTCGTCGGCCGGGCTGAAGAGCAGCCAGGACGTGCCCGCGGACACGGCCGGAGAGTGGCCGCCCTCGACGTGGAACGCGTCGCCGGCGGTGAACTCCTCCGTGTGGTCGCGGAACGTGAACGTGACTTGTCCCGCCGTGACGTAGCCCCAGTGCGGGCACGGGCACAGGTCGTCGGGAAGCCCCTGGAGCAGCCCGGCCATGTCGACCTCCTCACGCAGGTCGAGGAAGGCCACCTCGTACCCGTCCACCGTGTCCTCGTGGATCTGCCCGATCCCGATGTCGGTCACCTTCGTCGCGCTCGTCTTCGACACCTTCGGCATCGCGTGCTCCTTTCGTCGACCTCCAGCGTGGAGCGACCGGCCCGCGAGAGCATGAGGCGTTTGCCCCATCCTTCGCCACTAGGGTGACGGGCATGTCCGGTCACGAGGACGCCGTGCGTGAGCTCGCCACGGCGTACGGCGTCGCCGTCGACTACTGGGACTGGCAGGGCCGGCACGTGCTCGTGGCCGTCGACACGATGGTCGCGGTGCTCGCAGCACTCGGCGTGGACGCGAGCTCCGAGGACGCGGCCCGCGCCGCTCTCGGCGCGAAGGCCGACGAGGCCTGGCGGCGGATGCTGCCGCCCGTGCTGGTGACGCGACAGGGGTGGCGGACGACGTTCGACGTGCACGTGCCCGAGGGGTGGCCCGTCGACGTGTGGGTGGAGCTGGAGACCGGCGAGCACCGGGGCGGCGTCGACCAGCACGACAACTGGGACCCGCCCCGCACCGTGGACGGCGAGCTGGTCGGCGAGGCGACGTTCGCGATCCCGGGCGACCTGCCGCTGGGATACCACTGGGTGCACGCTCGCAGCGGCGACCGGCAGGCCCGGATGAGCCTGGTCGTCACGCCGCACTGGGTGGGCATGCCCGCGCGGCTGGGGGAGCGCCGCGTCTGGGGCCTCGCCACCCAGCTGTACAGCGTCAGGTCGGCCGGCTCGTGGGGGACGGGCGACCTCACCGACCTGACCGACCTCGGCGTCTGGGCGGCCGTCGAGCACGGCGCCGACTACGTCCTCGTCAACCCGCTGCACGCCGCGGAGCCGGTCGCGCCGATGGAGCCGTCGCCGTACCTGCCCACCACGCGCCGGTTCGGCAACCCGATGTACCTGCGGCCCGAGCGCATCCTCGAGCACGCGGGGCTGACCCCGGCCGACCGGGCGTCGCTGCACGCGCTGCACGAGAA
>JBEVDF010000033.1:0-3027 GCA_040514145.1 Aeromicrobium sp. | reverse complement strand
GGCGCGTGCTTCATGACCTGACCGATCGGCGCCCACGGCCACGCGGGCACGGCGGCGTCGACGACTTCCTTCTCGATGTACTTCACCATCGCGGCGGTGCCCGTGGCGGTGTCGACCATGAGCCTCTGCTCCTGCTCGACCTGCGCGTTCATCTCGCTGGCGATGTAGCCCGGGTAGAGGGTCGTGACCTTGATGTCATGGCCCTTGCGGCCGAGGAGGTCCGACCGGATCCCCTCCGCGAGGTGCGCGACGCCGGCCTTGGTGGCCGCGTAGGTGGTCATCGACGACGGCATGCCGCGCATCGCGGACATCGACGAGATCAGCACGAGGTGGCCGGCCTTGCGCTCGTAGAAGTGCTCCATGGCCGCCTCGGCCTGCGCCAGCGCGGCGACGAAGTTCGTCATCGCGGTCTCGCGGTTGGCCTCGAACTTGCCGGTGCCGATCCGGCCGCCCTTGCCCAGGCCGGCGTTGACGATCACGCGATCGAGGCCGCCGAGCGCCGCGGCCGCCTCACCGAACACGCGGAAGACGGCGTCGTGGTCGTTCACGTCGAGCGCGTGCACCGAGACCTCGATGCCGGGATGCGCCGCGACGAGCTCGGCCCTCAGCGCCTCGAGCCGCTCGACGCGCCTGGCCGTGATGGCCAGGTGGTGCCCCGATGCGGCCAGGTGGCGGGCCATCCCCTCGCCCAGGCCCGAGCTGGCGCCCGTGATCAGCGTGTTCCGTCGCATGTCGCTCCTCGTGTCAGCGGAAGGTGACCATCGCCGGCGGCAGGTGGCCATGGTCGTTGAACGTCAGGACCCGGGGTCCCGTACCGCCCACCATGAGGGTAGTGACACTGCTGTTGACGACGACGTCATTGAGCCGCTGGAACGCCGAGTCGTCACCGGCGATGAGGTGCGACGCGACCATCGCGATGGGTCCACCGGAGGTGAAGACCAGCACGCGGCGGCCCTTGCCGGACGCGAGCTCGACGGCCTCCTTGAACCCGGCCATGACGCGGTCACGGAAGATCGCGTACGGCTCGGCGAAGTCGCCCTCGCCGCGGCGCCACACGTCGATCGCCTCATTGAGCGCGGCCTGGAACTCCTTGGAGTTCTTCTGCAGCGCGCCGGGATCGAATGCCGTGGCGACGGCGAGGTGGTCGTACTCGTTCCAGCGCGCATCGACCTCGTAGCCCGACAGGCCCGGATCGGCGTCCTCCTCACCGAGTCCGCTGGCGTCGATCGCCGCGATCGCGGTCTGGGCGTGACGCAGCATCCCCCCGGCGATGGCGTCGGTGAAGACCGCACCGCCGGCCTCCCAGGAGGTGCCGAGCGCGGCAGACTGGCGCGTGCCCAGCTCACTGAGGCGGTCGTAGTCGTCGGTCCCGAAGGACGCCTGCCCGTGACGCACCAGGTGCAGGGTTCCCACGCGCTCAGAACTCCAGCACGAGCTTGCCGGTGGCCTGCGCGCGGTCGAGCGTGAGCAGCGCCTCGGAGGCCTGGTCGAGGGGGAACGACTGGCCGATGACCGGCTTGAGCGCGCCCGAGGCGAGGTGCTCGGCCATCGCGTCCCACTGCTGCTTGATCAGGCCCGGGCGCTTCATGGCGTACGCGCCCCAGCCCACGCCGACGGCCGACAGGTTGTTGAGCAGCAGGCGGTTCGCGGCGATCTTGGGGATCTCGCCCGCGGTGAAGCCGATGACCAGGATGCGGCCGTCGTCGACGAGGCAGCGCAGCGAGTCGGTGAAGCGGTCGCCACCGGCCGGGTTGCCCACGGGGTCCACGACGATGTCGACGCCGCCCGAGGCCTTGACCGCGTCCTTGAAGCCCTCGGTGAGCACGTACTCGTCGGCGCCCGCGGCCACCGCGATCTCGCCCTTGGCGTCGGTGGAGGTCACGGCGATCACGTGGCCGGCGCCGAACGCCTTGGCCACCTGGATCGACGCGGTGCCGATGCCACCGGAGGCGCCGTGCACCAGCACGCGCTCGCCCTCGGCGAGGCCGCCGCGGTTGACCAGGCCGAAGTAGGCCGTGCCGTAGTTGAACATGAAGGACGCGCCCTCGGCGAAGGACACCGAGTCGGGCAGGGCGAAGGTCAGCAGGGTGTCCGCGACGACCTGCTCGGCGAAGCCGCCGAGCATCGGCAGGGCGGCCACGCGGTCGCCCGGCGCGAAGCCGGAGTCCGCGGGCGCCTCGACCACGACGCCGGCCACCTCGGCACCCGGGGTGAAGGGCAGCGGGGGCTTCAGCTGGTAGAGGCCGCGGCTCTGCAGCAGCTCGGGGAACGCCACTCCGGCGGCCTTGACGTCGATGAGGACCTGGCTCTCGCCACGCTTCGGGGCCTCGACGTCGACGAGTTCGACGGCCTCGGGACCGTCGAGGGATGTGATCTGGATCGCTCGCATGTCCCTGAGCGTAGCGGATGTCTAAGCGCTTGCTTAGTGTCTGGTCCGAGAACTTGAGGATATCCTCAGGTTATGGCCACCGGAGTCCGCTTCCCCACCGACAGTTCCACCGCGACCGCGCGTCAGGTCGTGGCCGACGCCTTGCGGAAGGTCGACCCGGTCGGTGCCGATGCCGCGGAGCGCGAGACGAACTGGCGGCGGGGCTACCTCATCCACTTCTCCCGGCTCGTCGAGGCGGGGCTCGGCACGCCCGAGGACGCCGTGACGATCGCGACGGAGGGCCTGCGCAGCATGGGCGCGCAGATGCGCTGCGGCAACGAGCCCCTTGCCGAGGCGCTCACCGGTCGCTCCGTCAGTCACACCTGGACCACCGTGGACATCGCCGGCGGGTCCGACCCCGAGACCGAGCTCAGCGTGCCCTACCGCGGGAAGCGGCTCACCGGTGCCGACCTCGACGAGCAGCTCGACGACTGGGTCCAGCGCGGCGTCGTCGAGCCGACCTTCGCCGAGGCGATCCGCAAGGTGGCCGCCCACCCGGAGTGGCTGCGGCTCGAGGGCGACACGGTGGTGGTGCTCGGCGCCGGCGCCGAGATGGGCCCCTACCGGTCGCTGCTGCGCTGGGGCGCCGACGTCGTGGC
>JBEVDF010000338.1:0-3217 GCA_040514145.1 Aeromicrobium sp. | reverse complement strand
GGCCTCGCCGTGACCGGCTTCGTGCTGGGCATCATCGGCACCGTGCTGCTGGTCCTGGCGATCGTCGGCGTGATCGCCCTCTTCGTGTGGGCGGCCAACGACGAGTCGGCCTTCACCCAGGGTCCGCTCGGCGCCGCCGGGCTGTCAGGATGACGCCATGACGACCGGCCCCGAGAACCCGTACGGCGAGCCGCAGCAGCCGCAGCCGCCGTACGGCGCGCCGCAGCAGCCGCCCCAGCAGCCGCCGTACCAGCCCTACCAGCAGCAGCCCTACGGCTACCCGCAGCAGTACCAGTACCAACCGCAGCCGCAGCGGCCCAAGCACCCGTCCGCGATGACGGCGATGGTGCTCGGGATCATCGGGCTGGTCGGCATCGTCAGCTGCGGCGGCATCACGCTGGTGCTGTCCCCGTTCGCCTGGGCGATCGGCGGCCGGGCCGTCAAGGAGATCGACGCGTCGCCCCCGGGCACGGTCGGCGGTCGCGACGAGGCCAACGCGGGCCGGATCATGGGCATCATCGGCACGATCCTGCTGATCCTCGGCATCCTCGCGCTGATCGCGATCATCGCCCTCGTGGTCGCCGCTCCCGACTCGTCCTTCGACTCGGACACGACCTACAGCAGCTAGCGCACCAGGGCCAGCGCGGCGGTGGCCGCCAGGTCGAAGAGGTCCTCGCGCACGTCCGACAGGCTCTGCCAGGACCGGTGGTCCCACGTGGTGCCCGACAGGTCGTCGCCGCAGTAGACGACCTGGGCGAGCGGCACGCCCCGGAACCTCGCGACCGCCATCAGCGCCGCCGCCTCCATCTCGACGGTGAGGCAGCCCTCGTCGCGCCGGGCGGCGACCTTGCCCGGGGTCTCGCGGTACGGCGCGTCCGTGGTCCAGGTCCGGCCCGAGACGAACGGCGCAGCCCGGCTGGTGAGGACGCCTTCGAGCGTGCTCAGGGCGTCGGGGTCAGCCTCCACCTGGCGACCGGGCGGCAGGTAGTGGAAGGACGTGCCTTCGTCGCGGAGCGCCGACGAGACCACCACGAAGTGTCCGAGGGTCAGGTCCTGGTGCAGGCTGCCCGCTCCCCCGCAGACGACGAAGTAGCGGCAGCCCAGGGCGATCACCTCCTCGAGCAGCGCACCGGCCAGGGGGGCGCCGACCCCCGACCGGAGCACGGCGAGCCGCCGGCCTTCGTGCTCGACCTCGAGGAGCGGGTGAGGACCGTCCTCCCACAGGTTCTCGGCCAGGACCCGGGCACCCCGGCGTTCGACGAGCCGGTCGACGACGTCGCCGAAGAACGTGATGACGCACGCCTCGGGGACGTCGCGTCGCGCGATCTGCTCCGACGGCTCGATGAACGCCTGCGGGGCGTCGTCGTACTCGCTCAGCGGGATCTGGTGATCCACGGCGTCCCTCCGAGGTCCTAGAGCTCGCAGCCGACCAGCACCGGCTCGTTGACCAGGCGGATGCCGAACTTCTCCGCCACGCCGTCGCGCACCTCGCGCGCGAGCGCGAGGAGCTCGTCGGTGGTCGCGCCGCCGCGGTTGGTGAGCGCCAGCGTGTGCTTGCCGGACAGGGCGACCGCGTCGGTGCCGTAGCCCTTGTCGAAGCCCGCGCGCTCGATCAGCCAGGCCGCGCTGGTCTTGACCCGGCCGTCCGGCTGCGGCCAGGCAGGCGCCCCGTCCGGCACGACGTCCGCGTCGACCACCGGGTTGGTGAAGAAGGACCCCGCGCTCCAGGTGTCGTGGTCGGCCGGGTCGAGCACCATGCCCTTGCCGCCGCGCAGGGCCAGCACCGCCCGGCGTACGTCGGCCAGGGGCGCTCGCTCGCCCACCTCGATGCCCAGGGCGCGGGCCAGCTCGGCGTACGCCACCGGGGCGCCGAGATCACCCTGGCGGAGCTGGAAGGTCACCGACAGCACGACGTGGCGCGAGGGGTCGGCCTTGAAGCGGGAGGTCCGGTAGCCGAACTGGCAGTCGGCGTTGGCGAAGGTGCGGACCCCGCGCAGGGTGCGGTCCCAGACCCGCACGCGGGCGATCGTCTGGCTGACCTCCTGGCCGTAGGCGCCGACGTTCTGGATCGGGGTCGCCCCGACCGAGCCGGGGATCCCCGAGAGCGCCTCGATGCCGATCCACTCGCGCTCGACCGCGAGCGCGACCACGTCGTCCCAGGGCTCGCCGGCGGCGACGGTGACCATCGCTCCCCCGCAGCTCGGTCCGTCGTCAGCGTCGATCTCGGCGCCGGTCGTGGCCACCTCGACGACCGTGCCCTGGAAGCCGCCGTCGGCCACGACCAGGTTGCTGCCGCCGCCGAGCACGAGCACCGGCTCGCCGGCCGTGTCGGCGTCGACGAGCGCCGCGGTGAGCTCGGCCTCGGTCGTGGCCCGGACCCACCGCTCGGCCGGACCGCCGAGCCGGAGGGTGGTGTGGTCCCTCAGCTCAGGCACGCAGCACGGCCTTCGGCATGCCGAGGACCTTCTGGCCGCCGCACGTCACGGTCAGCGCGACCGTGGTGAGGCCGTCCTCGGTGGACTTCTCCTCGCCGGCGACCTCGAGGTCGACGCCGCCCTCGGCGGGCACGACGACCGGGTTGGTGAACTTGCAGCCGAAGCTGACGACCTCGGCGCCGGGGTACCAGGCCGACACCGCGCGGGCGGCCAGCGCCATCGTGTACATGCCGTGCGCGATCACCCCGGGCAGCCCGACGCTCGCGGCCACCGACTCGTCCTGGTGGATCGGGTTGTGGTCGCCGCTGGCCTCGGCGTACCGCACCAGGTCCGCGCGGGTGATCGTGTAGGTCTGGGTCTCGAGCGTCATGCGTCGGCGCCCCGGTGGACGAGGGTGGCGCTGGTCGTGCAGACCACCGACCCGCTGGGGTCGGTGATCACGCTGGAGGTGCCGATGATGTCGTTGCCGGAGATCTGGCGCAGGCTCGTGACGGTCAGTGCTGCGGTGAGGACATCGCCAGGAACGACCGGGCGCTCGTAGGCGAACTTCTGCTCGCCGTGGACGATCCGGAAGAGGTCGACCTCGACCGCCTCCAGGAAGGCGTTCATCGCGTCGAAGGCGAGCACGATCGGGTACGTCGCGGGCGCTGCGCCGCCGTCGTACTCACCGGCGGTCGCGGCGGCGAACTCGCGGACCTTCGCCTCGGTGACCTCGTGGGGCTGCGTGGGCGGGAACGCCCGGCCGACGAGGGACTGGTCGACTGGCATGGCCCCAACATAGA
>JBEVDF010000316.1:0-7741 GCA_040514145.1 Aeromicrobium sp. | reverse complement strand
ATGGCTCCCAGTGGACCGAGCACACCGCTCCCCTGGCCCGGCCCGCGGCGCCCCAGGCCCCGGCGCGACCCGTGGCTCAGCCGCGCGCCCAGGTGCGCACCGAGGACCTCGTCCAGGTGAAGCGCTCGAAGCTCGTGTGGATCCTGCCGATCGTGTTCGTGGTGGCGGCGCTCATCGGCGCGTTGTCCGCGGTGGCGCTGTGGAGTGCGGGCAGCTTCGATTCGGACCCCCTCGAGCGCACGTACGCGGAGTTCGCCCGGGCCGAGGCGAGCCAGGACTGCGCCGCGCTGGTGGCGGTGACGACCCAGAGCTTCCGCGACGACCTGTACGACGAGCCGTTCACCTGCGAGACCCTCGAGGCTGGTCCGCCGTCGGAGCGTGGGGGCGAGCCCGTCTGGGGCATCCGGATGGGTCCGGGCGGCATCCTCGTGGTCAAGGACGAAGGCACCGTCGGCCTGGACGACTCGCACGAGGACGTCTCCGCGTACACGGCCTACACGCTCATCCGCGAGGACGGCAACTGGAAGCTGGACGAGAGCGACTGATCCGACCGGCCACGGCGCCGTGCTTCCGCGCGGCGTCGCTGAGGGTCAGTTCGCGGCGTCGAAGGCGTCGAGGACGTCCTTCTTGATCCGGCCGCGCTCGCTCACCTCGTGGCCGTTCTCCTTGGCCCAGGCCCGGATGTGGGCGAGCTCCTCGGGGCTGCGGCCCGAACCGCCGCGGCGGGCAGGAATGCGCGCGGTCTTGCGGCGTCCCGCCTCGGTGTAGGTCGCGAAGGCCGCACGCAGTTCGTCGGCCTCCTTCGTCGTGAGGTCGATCTCGTAGCTGATGCCGTCGAGCGCGAAGGAGACCGTCTCACCCTTTCCCGGCTCGATCTCCTTGCCCGAGATGTCACTGGAAAGAACGGTGATGACACGCTGCGCCATGATTCTTTGCCTTTCGCCACGAATAGTCCGATGAATAGCGAATACCTCTCGCTACCCATCGATCCACCTTAGCGAGAAACCCGCGTTACCGACGGAGATAAGAACCAGCAAACCGGCGAGCCGGAATTGCCGGTGAATTCATCAGTGCTTCGCGGGATCCTCGGCCGCGGTCAACGGCATGCGGTGCGTGGCCTCGATGTCGTGGTCGCCCTTCTCGGGCGTCTCCGGGGGGATCACCGGCACGTGGTGCTGGCTCTTGGCGTTCACCGCGGCGGCGATGAGCCAGATGACGACGAACAGCAGCGCCGTGCCACCGATGAACACGCCGATCCACTCCATCGTGGACAGGGCTGCCTCGTCGACGGGCCATGCCTCCGGGGCGGTGCTGGCCGAGGCCGGTGTCGCGGCGGCGACGACGGCGAGCAGGGCGGCGGTGACGGCGGTGATCACTCGGGCGGGGCTCATGCCCCCATCGTATCCACCGGCGTCTGGGCGTGACCGCTCACCCGTAGGGTTGAGGGGTGGATTGGACATGGACGCCCGAGGACCTCGTCGGTTGGCTGCTCGACGTGCCCGGACGAGCCCTGCTCATCGTGCTCATCGCCGTGGTGCTGCGCTGGCTTGCCCACCGCTTCATCAACCGGCTCACCGGACGCGCCGCGAAGGGCGCCGTGCCGGGGATCCTCGCGCAGTCGAAGGCGGGCGTGTTCCTGGCCGACCTGCGCTCGGGCTCGAGCGAGCGCCGCCGCCAGCGCGCCGAGACGATGGGCTCACTGCTGCGCAGCATCGCCTCCGGTGCGATCTGGAGCATCGCGTTCGTCATGGTCCTGGGCGTCTTCGGCCTGCCGATCGCGCCCCTGCTCACCGGGGCCGGTGTGGCCGGCGTCGCCCTGGGCTTCGGCGCCCAGACGCTGGTGAAGGACTTCCTGTCGGGCATCTTCATGATCCTCGAGGACCAGTACGGGGTGGGCGACGCGGTCGACCTGGGCGAGGCCGTCGGCACCGTCGAGGCCGTGGGCCTGCGTGTCACGCGGCTGCGCGACGTGAACGGCACCGTCTGGTACGTCCGCAACGGCGAGATCCTGCGCGTGGGCAACCACAGCCAGGAGTGGGCGCGCACCGTCCTCGACGTCACGGTCGCCTACGACTCCGACCTCGAGCTCGTGCAGCAGATCCTGCGCGAGGAGGCCCATGCCCTGTCCACCGACTCCACCCTCGCGGCCGTCATCATCGAGGAGCCCGAGGTGTGGGGCGTCGAGCGCTTCGACAAGGACGGCGCCGTCGTGCGCACCGGGCTCAAGACCGCTCCCCTGCACCAGGCCGATGTGGGCCGCGCCCTGCGCAGCCGCGTGATGCGACGGTTCGACGAGGCCGGCGTCCGCATTCCCTCCACCACACTTCCGCCCACGGGAGGCACCGCATGACCGAACAGCCGGAGCAGGAGACGTTCTACGAGGCGATCGGCGGCCGCGCCACGATCGAGCTGATCGTCGACGTGTTCTACCAGGGCGTCGCGCAGGACGAGGTGCTCAAGCCGATGTACCCCGAGGAGGACCTCGGGCCGGCCGCCGAGCGCCTCACGATGTTCCTCCAGCAGTACTGGGGCGGCCCGAACGAGTACTCGCAGCGCCGCGGACACCCGCGTCTGCGGATGCGGCACGCGCCCTACGCCGTCACCGAGGACGGACGCGACCGCTGGCTCAAGCACTTCCGCGAGGGCCTCGACGCGGCGAAGCTCGACCCCGAGCACGACGCGCAGTTCTGGGCGTACGTGCAGCACGCCGCGAACTTCATGATCAACTCGCCGAGCTGATCAGCCCATCGCCGAGGCGAGCGACTCCCGCTCGCTCTCGCTGAACGCCCGCGACGACTGCGTGGTGGCGTCGAAGCCCACCAGCACCGCGAGCGACGAGGCGAACACCCGGCCGTCGGCGCCCAACTGGGCCTCGATCGTGAAGGACGCGTTGCCCACCCGGCCCACGCGAGCCGTGGACTCCAGGCGTGCCTGCGCCGGGATGGGCCGGTGGTAGCGGGCCTCGACGTTCGCGACCACGAAATTGCCCGGGGTCAGGCGCGTGAGCAGGCCGTTGATGAACGGGACGCGCGTCTCCTGGAAGAGCTCGAACACCTGGGCCTCGTTGACCACGCCGGTGGCGTCGAGGTCGGTGTGCCGCAGCGCGATCGACCCGGGCTTGGCCGCGGTGTCCAGCGGCTCCTCCGGGGCGAGGCCGTCGTAGCCCACCTCGACGGTGGCGAACACGGCGTCCGAGTCGGCCACGCCGATCGACTGCAGGACCCGGTTCCCCTCGACGCTGCTCGTGACGACGACCGGCCGTGATCCCAGGAGCATCGGACGCTTGAACTGGATGTTCATCGTGCCGATCGGACCCTGCGGCAACTGCGGGATCGCGGCGCGCGCGTTCTCCGCGTACTTGAGGTAGACGACGTTGTTGACGTGGTTCAACGAGTCGAGGTCGGCCCAGCGCATCGGGATCTCGTGTCGGTACTCGGTCACCCGGGCATCCTGCCACGCGGCTCTCCGGGACTCGCCCGAGGTGACCGAGTGCCGTCAGGCGCCGAGGGTGTCGTCGATCTCGACGACCGGGTCGCCCTCCTGGACGATCTGGCCCTCCGAGACCAAGATCGCTGCCACATGCCCGTGAGCCGGAGCGGTGACGGGAATCTCCATCTTCATCGACTCGAGGATGACCAGCGGGTCGCCGGGACCCACCTGGTCGCCCTCGCGGGCGAGGATCTTCCAGACGTTGCCGACGATCTCGGCATTCGCGTTGATCATCGGTGCTCCAGCAGGCGCAGCGAGGCCACGAGCCGGTCGCGCGTCTCCTCGGGGTGGATGACGTCCTCGATGATCCCGGCCTCGGCCGCCACGTACGGGCGGGCGACGTTCTCGCGGTACTCCGCCGCGAGCTCGTCGCGCAGGGCGCTGGGATCCTCGGCGGCGGCCAGCGCGCGGCGGTGCAGCAGGCCCACGGCGCCGCCGGGTCCCATCACCGCGATCTCGGCGTTCGACCAGGCCCACGCGTGATCGGCGCCGAGCGAGGTCGAGCCCATCGCGATGTAGGCGCCGCCGTAGGCCTTGCGGATCACCACGGTCAGGCGCATCGACTTCTTGGCCTCGACATAGGCCTTGAGCACCTTGGCGCCCTGCGTGATGATGCCGCGACCCTCCTCGACCGTGCCGGGCAGGAAGCCGGGCACGTCCACGAGGGTGATGATCGGGATGCCGAAACGGCCGCAGAACTCCACGAAGCGGGCGATCTTGACCGAGTTCTTGGAGTCGAGGATGCCGCCGCGAACGGCGGGCTGGTTGGCGACGACGCCCACGGGGCGACCCTCCACCCGGCCGAACAGCGTCAGGGCGCTGCCGGCGTACTCGGGCGAGAGCTCGAGGCGCGCGCCGTTGTCGAGCACGCCGTCGATCACCTGGTGCATGTCGAAGACGACGCTCGCCTTCTCGGGCACGACATCGTGCAGCGCCTCGGCGGCGGTCCGGTTGACCGGCACGGGGGCGGTCACGGGCGGCGCGCCGTCGACGTTCGAGGGCAGGTACGACAGGAGGTGACGGACCGACTGCAGGGCGTCGAGCTCGGTCTCGACCTCGAGGTGCGCCACGCCGCTGGTGCGGGTGTGCATGCCCGAGCCACCGATCTCGTCGGCCGTGGCGTCCTCACCGGTGGCGGCGCGCACGATGTCGGGGCCGGTCAGGAACATGTGGCCGTGGCCCTTGACCATCACGGTCCAGTCGGTCAGCGCGGGCGAGTAGGCCGCGGCGCCGGCGCAGGGGCCGAGGATCACCGAGATCTGCGGGATGCGCTGCTGCGCCTCCACGTTGAGCGCGAAGATCTCGCCACAGCCGTGCAGGGCGAGGATGCCGTCGGGCACCCGGGCTCCACCGGAGTCGTTGACGTAGACGATCGGGAAGCCACGCTCGATCGCGAAGCGCTGGGCACGGCAGATGGCCTCGGCCATGACCGCACCGATCGCGCCCGACGCGATGGCGGCGTCGTGGCAGGCCACGACGACGGGGCGGCCGTCCACGAGGCCCCAGCCGGTGATGACGCCGCTGCCGGCGCCCGGGGTCGCGGCGCGCAGGGGGGCGAGCTCGACGAAGGTGCCTTCGTCCATGAGGAGGTCCGCGCGCTCGCGAGCCGTGTGCACCCGGGCACCACGCGGCTCGACGCGAGCGAATCGTTCGCGGCGACGGGAGTCCAGACCTGCGCGCGGAGCGGACTCCGCGGTGGTCGTCTGCGTCTTGAGCCGGTCGT
Source organism: Aeromicrobium sp. (assembly GCA_040514145.1). GTDB lineage: Bacteria > Actinomycetota > Actinomycetes > Propionibacteriales > Nocardioidaceae > Aeromicrobium. Next base: position 2,529 of record JBEVDF010000316.1, on the reverse strand, counting down.
CAGAAACATGAGGCATTCCTCGACTATAGACCAAACGTGAGGATTCCCTCATATTCGACGCGCGTGTTTTTGATGTGACCTTTCGCACCCGACGCCCGTGCGATACGGTGACTAAGCAAGCGCTTAGACACCCAAGGAGACCGCACGTGTCCGAACCCCGTACCGCCATCATCACCGGAGCCGCTCGTGGCATCGGCGCCGGCATCGCCAAGCGATTCGCCGCCGACGGCTTCAAGGTCGCCGTCCTCGACCTCGACGAGGCTGCCTGCCAGACCGTCGTCGACGAGATCGTCGCGAACGGTGGCCAGGCCCTCGCCGTCGGCGCCAACGTCGCCGACGCCGACGCCGTCGAGGCGGCCGTGAACAAGGTCGCCGACGAGCTCGGCGCCCCGACCGTGCTGGTCAACAACGCCGGCGTCATCCGCGACAACCTGCTGTTCAAGATGACCACGGACGACTGGGACCTGGTCATGGACGTGCACCTCAAGGGCTCGTTCCTCATGGCCAAGGCCGTCCTGAAGCACATGACCGAGGCCAAGTACGGCCGCGTCGTGAACCTCTCCAGCACCTCGGCGCTGGGCAACCGCGGCCAGGCCAACTACTCCGCCGCCAAGGCCGGTCTGCAGGGCTTCACCAAGACCCTCGCGATCGAGCTGGGCAAGTACGGCGTCACCGCCAACGCGATCGCCCCGGGCTTCATCCAGACCGACATGACCGCCGCGACGGCCGAGCGCATCGGCGTGCCGTTCGACGACTTCATCGAGTACGCGGCCAAGGAGATCCCGGTGCAGCGCGTCGGCCAGCCCGAGGACATCGCGCACACCGCCGCCTTCCTGTGCAGCGAGGGTGCCGGCTTCGTCTCCGGCCAGGTCATCTACGTCGCCGGCGGACCGAAGGACTGACGTGACCGCTCCTGACGTCGTCCAGGGACTCGACCTCGAGGCTCTGCGCACGTGGCTCGACGCTGAGGCCCCCGGGGAGCTCCCGGGGGCGCTCAGCGCGTCCCTCATCACCGGCGGCAAGTCCAACCTCACGTACGCCGTCACCAACGGCGAGCGCGACGTCATCGTGCGCCGCCCCCCGCTGGGGCACGTGCTGGCCACCGCCCACGACATGGGTCGTGAGCACCGCGTGATGGCGGCTCTGGCCGGCACCGCCGTGCCCGTGCCGCGAATGATCGCCGAGTGCACCGACGACTCGGTCATCGGCGCGAAGTTCTACGTCATGGAGCGCATGTCGGGCACCGCCTTCCAGCGCGCGTCCGACCTCGAGGTCATCGGGGCGGAGCGCACGCGCGCCGTCACCGAGCGCCTCATCGACACCCTCGCGGACCTGCACGCGGTGGACTACAACGCCGTCGGCCTGGGCGACTTCGGCCGCCCCGACGGCTACCTCACCCGCCAGGTGGCCCGCTGGAAGAAGCAGCTCGACGCCTCGCGCTCGCGCGACATCGAGGGCATCGACGAGCTGGCCGAGCGCCTCACGGGCTCGGTCCCCGCGTCCGGCGAGAGCACGATCGTCCACGGCGACTACCGGCTCGACAACGTGCTGGTGGACACCGAGGACGGCGACCGGATCACCACGGTCCTGGACTGGGAGATGAGCACTCTCGGCGACCCGCTCACCGACGTGGCCGTGATGCTGGCCTACCAGCACCTCGCCCTCGACGCGGGTCCCTCGAGCGGGCAGGTCACCGATGCGCCGCAGGCGCCCGGCTACCTCTCCCCCGACGAGGCCGTCGAGCGCTACGCCGCTCGCTCGGGTCGCGACCTCAGTGAGCTGGGCTTCCATCTGGGCCTGGCGTACTTCAAGCTCGCGGTCATCCTGGAGGGCATCTACTTCCGGCATGCGGCGGGCCAGACGGTCGGTTCGGGCTTCGACGGCATCGGCGCGATGATCGATCCGCTCGTCCAGCACGGACTTGACGCTACTTCCAAGTAATCACGGGTAGTCTGGCGCGCGTGATGGCCGCCCAGATCCTCGAACCTCGCCGACGTCCCACGCAGGAGCGCAGCAAGGTCAAGTTCGACAGCCTGCTGCAGGCGTCGCGCGACGTGCTCCTCGAGGTGGGCTTCGAGTCGTTCACGTGTGAAGAGGTGGCGCACCGCGCCGGACTACCCATCGGAACGCTCTACCAGTTCTTCGCGAACAAGTACGTGATCGTGTGCGAGCTGGACCGGCTGAACGCGGTGGCCATCCAGTCCGAGCTCGACAAGCTGGCCGCCGAGCTGCCCACACTGGACTGGCTCGTGCTGTTGGACCGCCTGGTCGACCACATGTCGCAGCTGTGGATCAACGACCCCTCGCGCAGCGCCGTCTGGTACGCCGTGCAGTCCACGCCGATCACCCGCGCCACCGCCGAGGTCACCGAGCAGCAGCTGGCCGCCCGCGTGGCCCACGTGCTCGCTCCCCTGACGCCGGGCACCCCGCGCGACCGTCGCAAGATCATGGCCGAGGTCCTGGTCCACATGTCCTACTCCATGCTCAACTTCTCGGTCCGCGACCTGCAGGAGCACGACGAGGCCATCA
>JBEVDF010000291.1:0-4080 GCA_040514145.1 Aeromicrobium sp. | reverse complement strand
CCCGAGGTGGTCGTCCACCTCTCCGGCCCCGACACCGCGGCCTACCAGATCAACACGTGGATCGAGGCGCTGGAGAGCCTCGACCAGCGCGTCCTGGTGGTCCTGCGCGACCACCCCCTGTTCGAGCGGATGGCCCCCTCGTCACTGCCCACGCTGTCGCTGCCCGCGCCCAGCGAGCTGCTCATGCTCGACTTCTCGATGGTCAAGGCGGCGCTCTACCCCGCCAACACCGGCAACAACATCCACCTGTTGCGGCTGCCCACGATGATGAGTGCCTTCATCGGTCACGGTGACAGCGACAAGAGCGCCTCGAACAACCCCTTCTCCCGCGTGTACGACGAGCTGTGGGTCGCCGGCGAGGCCGGCGCCGACCGCTACCGCCGCTCGGGCATGCACATCCCCGAGGACCAGTACCGGTTCGTCGGCCGCCCGCAGGTGCACGCCATCGAGCGCACCCCCCGTGTCGGCGAGGCCGAGATCCCGACCGTGCTCTACGCGCCCACGTGGGAGGGCGTGAACCAGCACCAGGAGTACTCCTCGCTGCGCGCCATCGGCGTGAAGCTGATCGACGCGCTGCTGGCCGACGGGTCGGTGCGCGTCGTCTACAAGCCGCACCCGTTCACCGGCCAGCGCGACGCCAAGTACCGAGTCGCGCACGCCGTGATCACGCGCCGTCTCGAGGACGCCAAGGCCCGCACCGGTATCGACCACCGCGTGGTGACCAGCGGCTCCCTGACCGACTGGATGAACCAGTCCACGGCCCTCGTGAGCGACATCTCCAGCGTGCTCTCCGACTGGCTCGCGAGCGAGAAGCCCTACGCCGTGTTCAACCACGCGGGCGTCTCGACCCGGCAGTTCCGCGAGGACTACCCGTCCAGCGCCGCCGCCACCTTGCTCGACAGCCACGCGCAGGGCGTGGACGAGTTCCTCGACGTCGTCACCGGCCGCGGTCCCGATCTGCTGGCGGAGTACCGCGCCAAGCTCGCGACCTACCTGCTCGGCCCGCCGGAACAGCGCACGCTCGAGGCGTTCCGCGACGCCGTCACGGCCTTCGTCCAGCGTTCGGACGTCGAGCGCTCGATGTACCGCTGAGGAGCAGGAGCAGCAGGCCCGCGCCGGTGGCCAGTCCGCCGGCCGCGATGAGCGTCGCTCCGGGCCCGCCCGCCCCGGCCAGGCCGGTGCCTCCGCCGCCGCCTCCGGAACTCCAGTAGTAGTCCGAGTCCGAGCCCGGGCCCTGTTCGTCCCCACCTGAGCCGACAGCGGTCGGCTGGGTGGTGGGCTCGCTCGTCGGCTCGGTCGTCGGCTCCGTCGTCGGCTCGGTCGTCGGCTCCGTCGTCGGCTCGCTCGTGGGCTCGCTCGTCGGCTCCGTCGTCGGCTTCGTCGTGGGCTTCGTCGTGGGCTGCGTGGCCGGCTCGCAGTCGATCATCCCCTGGAAGGGGAAGTCGTGGACCTCGCGGACGGTCCGCCCGGCGAAGCTCAGGTGGTCGAAGCTCCGGGCGATGACGTTGCCCTCGATGTTGCCGTGGGCGTACCAGTCGAGGTCGGCCCGCGGCGCGTAGATCGTGCCCTCCAACGAATCGGAGTTCTCGATCTGCAGGTCCGTGGCGTCCGGGAAGTTCCACAGCATGTACGGGGCGTTCGTGCCCGAGACGCCGGCGAGGTTCGGCATGCTGCCGTTGAAGCTCCCGCTCACGTTGATCACCAGCGGCGTGCCCGGACCCGGCCGCGGGTCGTTGAACGTGATGCTCGTCAGCCCGTCCAGCTCGGCCGCCGACAGGTTCAGCACGTTGGTCGTCCCAGCGGTGAGCGAGACGTAGGCCTGCATCCCTGCGGGCACCGGCCGCTCCAGTGGAGTGCCGTTGGCGTTGGTGGCAGTGACGTTCTCGACGCACTCGCCCATCTCGGTGGAGAGCGTCCGGTACTGCGAGAAGGCGGCGTCGAAGTCCAGCTCGGGCACCGGCTGGGTGAACTGCGCCACCGTCTGCGCCGTCTGGACCTCGAGCCTGGGGATGTAGTCGGCCGACTGCCCCGGCGGCACGGCCACCGCGCCCGGGCCGCCGACGAAGGCGTCGTAGGTGGAGTCGTCCATGACCCGTGCCTGGCCACCCATGATCCGCAGGATCGCGCCCGACCCCGCGGCCGGGAAGCTCAGCCCGCCGCCCACGTAGAGCGCGACGCCCTGGGGCGTGGTCGCGGAGGCGGGTCGGACGATGTTGTAGTTGCGCCGGAAGGTCACGTCGCCCCCGACGGCCATCGTGCCCTCGGACTCGTCGGCCTCGAGGATCACGTCGTTCTCGACGTACACCAGGAAGCCCGCGTTGGCCGGAGCGGCAGTGTCGATCAGCACCGGATTGACCGGACCCACGGCCCACGCGGGAGAGAAGCCGACGAGGCCGGCACCGGCCGCCACCGCCAGAATCCCGGCGACGGTGAGTGTCCTCCCTGCGGTGCGCAGGCCCATTTCGCCACTGTAGGTCGGATTCACCGATCCGTCAGGGGGGCCGATAGCCTGTCGTGGTGAGTTCGACGACCGGCACCCTGGCGATCGCGATCGTCACGTTCAACCGCTCCGCGCTGCTCGACGAGTTGCTGCAGAGCGCATCGACGATGACGACCGCGCCCGATCGCATCATCGTCGTCGACAACGCGAGCACCGACGACACGCAGCAGGTCGTCGCCGCGTGGGAGTCGAAATTGCCTCCCGGCATGCTGGTGAACCACCGCATGGAGACCAACACCGGCGGCGCCGGCGGCTTCAGCGAGGGCACCAAGGTCGCGCTCGAGCTCGGCGCCGAGTGGGTCTGGCTGATGGACGACGACGTCGAGATCCTGCCCGACGCGCTCGAGCGGTTCGCCCCCTGGATGGCGCGGTTCAAGGTCATCCACGGCCGCCGCTACGACGTCGACGGCACCCCGTTCTACTGGCAGGCCAAGTTCAACCAGTTCCTCGGCGTGCCACTGCCCTACTCGGTCAAGACGTTCAACACCGACGGCTACGCCGTGACCAACTCCGGCACCTTCGAGGGCATGCTCGTGCACGCCGACGTGGTGCGCCGCATCGGACTGCCCGACCCGCGCTTCTTCATCTCCTGGGACGACGCGATCTACGCCTGGCTGGCCTCCCTGGAGACCGAGGTCGTCTACGTGGACGAGTTCGTGCTGCAGAAGAAGCGCGAGCAGAAGCAGGTCAGTCTCGGCGTTCGCCACCTCAACGACTCCAGCCCACTGGCGAAGTACCACGTGATGCGCAACCGGGCCTACGTCGGCCGCTACTTCGCCGAGCACGGCCACCTGAGCCGGCCCGGCTTCGCCCTCGGCACCGCCCTGACCTTCGCCAAGGAGATCGTGCGGCTCATCGTCGTCGAGCGCTCCTTCCGCGGGTTCTCCTCGCTGGTCAAGGGCTGGCGCGACGGCCGCACGATCTGGGCCGACCGCTCCTGGCAGCCGATGCCCGCGCTGGAGGGTGGTCGTGATGACTGACGTCCTCGTCGTCGGATCGGGCTTCTTCGGCCTCACCGTGGCCGAGCAGCTGGCGAACGACCCCGGGCTCAAGGTCCACGTCATCGACCGCCGCTCGCACCTGGGCGGCAATGCGTACAGCGAGGCCGAGCCCACCACCGGCATCGAGGTGCACCGCTACGGCGCGCACCTGTTCCACACCTCCAACGAGCGGGTCTGGGACTACGTCAACCGCTTCACGACCTTCACGGGCTACCGCCACCACGTGTACTCGACGTACCGCGGCGAGGTGTTCCCGCTGCCGATCAACCTCGGCACGATCAACCAGTTCACCCGCTCGGCGATGGGCCCCGAGGAGGCCCGCGCGTGGGTCACCGAGCAGGCCGGCGCCGCCCTGTCCGGCGGTGCGGCGGCCGCGCAGAACCTCGAGGAGAAGGCGATCAGCCTGATCGGGCGCCCTCTCTACGAGGCGTTCATCAGGGGCTACACCGCCAAGCAGTGGCAGACCGATCCCACCGAGCTGTCCGCGGACATCATCACCCGGCTGCCGGTGCGGTACACCTACGACAACCGCTACTTCAACGACCGCTACGAAGGCCTGCCGACCCACGGCTACACCGC
>JBEVDF010000255.1:0-3409 GCA_040514145.1 Aeromicrobium sp. | reverse complement strand
ACGCCGGATGTGGGCATTTGACGACAGATGACGTGATGTGGCGACCAGCGAACCGCATGGCGAAGTCCCCGTCAATGGCGCCGGACGGGTGGTGTGGACGAAGGGGTCAGCGTGAGGCGGGGCGCCGCCGCAGTCGCTCGTTCTCCCGGTGGAGCCGGGCGAGCTGTTCCTCCAGGGCCAGGACGCGCTCGATGCCGGCCAGGTTGAGCCCCTCGGCGAGCAGGTCGCGGATGCGGACCAGTCGTCGGATGTCGGCCCGGCTGTAGCGGCGGGTCCCGCCCGCGGTGCGGAGCGGTTCGAGCAGGCCGCGGCGTTCGTAGACGCGCAGGTTCTGTACCTGCATCGACACCATCTCGGCCGCCACCGAGATCGCGTAGACGCCGTCCTGATCCTCGTCGTGCATGCGCTGCCCTCCTTGGACCTGAACTTTACTTGACAAGGAATATGAAATGTTGAATATAGGTTTTGACCGATGAGATCCACCACGACTCGCAAGGAGGAATCGACGATGATGATCCGTACGACCGACCCGTTCCGCGACTTCGACCGCATCACCCAGCAGCTCTTCGGGACGACCAACCGGCCGGCGTTCATGCCGATGGACGCCTGGCGCGAGGGTGACACCTTCGTCGTGGAGTTCGACCTGCCCGGCGTGGCCAAGGACAGCATCGACCTCGACATCGAGCGCAACGTCCTGACGGTGCGCGCCGAGCGGGTCGCCCGCAACGGCGACTGGGAGATGCTGGCGTCCGAACGCCCGCGCGGCGCCTTCAGCCGCCAGCTCGTGCTGGGCGACAACCTCGATCTCGAGCGGATCGAGGCCGGCTACGACGACGGGGTCCTGCGCCTGCGCATCCCCGTGGCCGAGCGCGCGAAGCCGCGCAAGATCCAGATCGCCGGCGCCCGAACCGGCGACAGCGCCGCGATCGAGGCCTGACCCCGACGACACCGTAGGGCCTTCGCCGAAGGCCCTACGGTGTCCTCATGCGCTGGGACCGACTCTTCGCCGACCTCGAGGGTGCCGCCATCGACGAGCACGCCGATGAGCGTGACGCGCTCGCGGACGACCTGCGCGAGGAGCAGTGGTCCGCCCTGGGCTGGTCCGACCTGCTCGGCGGCCCCTCCGTCCGCCTCGACGTGGCGGGGCTCGGCGAGATCGGCGGCCGGGTGGCCGGCGTCGGCGACGTGGTCCTCGTCGAGGACGTCGGACGGCGGCTCATCGTGCTGCCGGAGGCGATCACCGCCGTGTCGGGCTCCGACGGCCGGGCCGCCGCGGCGCCCGCGATGTCGCGGACCCGGCGTCAGGTCGCCCGCGCCGTGAGGGACGCGGGAGTCGAGGTGCGGGTCGTCCGCCGCGACGGACGAGTCGTCGAGGGCCCGATCGTCGCCGTCGGGGCCGACTTCGTGCAGGTGGCCGCCGGGGGCCGGCGGGTCAGTCTGCCGTGGGGATGGATTGCGGCTCTCGTGCAGCGATGAGGCCGGCGTCGCGCTCGGTGCGCTCGTACTGGCGCGCAATGTAGTCCTCGAGCGCACTCGCCTCGATGCGCCACATCTTGCGGCCGCCCACCTGGAAGCCGCGCAGCTCGCCGGACTTCAGCAGGCCCCAGACGACGCGCACGTCGACCTTCAGGGTCTCGGCGACGTCGTTCGCCGTGAGGAACTGGTGCTCGGAGGCCATGACGCCATTCTCACATGCAGGACCCGCGACGAGGCGTAGGTCACGACCGGACTGTGGACGAGCGGTGGCCGGTTCGGGGCGCGACCCCGTATGACTGGCACATGCATGTCACGGGGGGTGACACGTCCCGGCGCGCGCTCGCCCGGCGCACCTCGATCTCCAGATGGCGCAATCCACGACTCGTCCTGGGTGCCGGCCTCGTCCTGGTGTCCGCGATCGCCGGCGGCTGGCTGGTGGCCACGGCGCGCGACACCACCGACTACTGGCTCGTCCGCGAGGAGGTCCGGGCGGGGGAGGCGGTCGACTCCGCCGATCTCACGCCCGTTGCCGGGCGCCTCGACGCGAGCGCGTCCGCAGGCCTCGTGCCCACCCGCGAGGGGGTTCCCCGCGGGGTGTGGGCGCGCGATGCCGCCCCCGGCACCCTCCTGGTGCGCGACGCGGTCGTGGACGAGGCGAGCCGCGGTCGCGAGCTGGCGATGCCCGTTCCCGCGGGCACGGCACCACCGGACCTGGCGCCGGGGGAGCGGGTCGACGTGTGGGCCGGTCCCGGGGACTCGGCCGACCCGAGCCGTCCCACCCGCCGCGTGCTCGTGGACGTCGCCGTCGTCTCGCTCTCGCGCGTCGACGGCAGCGGCACCCGCACGCTCGTCGTCGACGCGGGTCGCGGTGGGCCGGGCGCCGACGTCGTCTCGGCCCTGTCCGCCGGCCGCCTGACCGTGGTCCGGGTCCCGTGAGCGCGGTGGAGCCGTTGCGCGTGGCGGTCGCGGCGTGCGGGGCGCACTGGGAGGCCGCGGCGCTCGCGGAGATCGAGCAGGACGCGCGGATGGTGCTGGTGCGGCGCTGCGTCGACGTGGCCGACCTCCTCGCCACGGCGGGGACCCACCGGCTCGACCTCGCGCTCGTGGCGGTCGGTAGTCCCGGACTCGACGCCGGCGTGGTCGAGCGCCTGGTCGAGCTCGGGGTGCGCCCCGCGGCGGTGGAGGGCGACGGTGCCGCCCTCGGCATCGATCACGACGCCCGCCTCGGCGACCTCGCGGCCGCGGCGTCGCTGCCCGTGGCCCCGCGCGAGCGCGACGCCGATCCCGGCGTGCTGGTCGCGGTCTGGGGTGCCACCGGGGCGCCGGGCCGCAGCAGCCTGGCGGTGTCCCTCGCGGCGGCCGCCGCGGCGAGCGGCCGCCGCACCGCGCTGGTGGACGCTGACGTCTACGGCGGTTCGATCGGTCAGCTGCTCGGCGTGCTCGACGACGTGAGCGGGGTGATGGCCGCCTGCCGCGACGTCACCCGTGGCCGCGCGGCACTCGCCGACACGCACCTGTTGAGCCTCGGCCCGCACTGGGACGTGCTCACCGGCCTGCCGCGGTCCGACATGTGGCACCACCTGCGCCCCGACGCCCTCGAGACCGTCCTGCGCGGCCTGCGCCGCGACCACGACCTCGTCGTGGTCGACTGCGGCTTCGGCGTGGAGGCCGCGATGGGACAGGGGCCCTCGCGCGACCAGGTGACCCGCCGCGTGCTCGACCTCGCCGACGAGGTGCTGGCGGTGGGCCGGGTCGACCCCGTCGGGCTCGCGCGGCTCGTCCGCGCGCTCGACGACGCGGGTCCGTGGCGGCGCCCGCCGCGCCTCGTGCTGAACGGCTTCCGTGCCTCGCTGGGCTGGACCGAGCGCGAGGTCGCCCAGACGCTCCGCGAGCTCACCGGGCACACGCCGTGGGCGTTCCTGCCGCAGGACGG
>JBEVDF010000226.1:0-4035 GCA_040514145.1 Aeromicrobium sp. | reverse complement strand
GAAGGCCGCCACCGCGAACGGCACCGCCACCAGGAAGATGTGGCCGGTGGCCTCGCCGAAGGCCTGCTCGAAGATCGCCCGGACCGGGCCCGGCAGCGAGTCGAGGTCGGGGATCGAGTGGCTCTCGGTCGAGCTGGTGATCACGCCGAGCGCGGCGAGACCCTTGGCGACCTCGGCGGCCACCTGGTGGCTGAGCACCGCGCCCAGCGCCGCGACGCCGATCGAGCCACCCATGCTGCGGAAGAACGCGACCAGCGAGCTGGCCGCCCCCATGTCGGACTGGGCGGTGTTGTTCTGCACGGCGAGCACGAGGTTCTGCATGGTCGCACCGAGGCCGAGGCCGAGGACCGCCATGAAGGCGCCGACGAGGACCAGCGGCGTGGTCGCGTCGATGGTGGCGAGCAGGCTCAGGCCGATGATGACCGCAACCATGCCGCCGACCAGGTAGCGCTTCCAGAGACCCGTCCGGGTGATGATCCGCCCGGTCGTCATGCTGGAGACCACCAGGCCGCCGACCATGGCGATCGACATCAGGCCGGCGTGGGTCGGGCTCATCCCGCGGGCGAGCTGGAAGTACTGGCTGAGGTAGACCGTCGACCCGAACATCGCGACGCCGATCAGTACCGAGGCGGCCGTGGCCAGGCTCGTGGTGCGGTCGCGGAACAGGCGCATCGGGATGATCGGCTCGACCGCGACCTTCATCTCGACGTAGATGGCCGAGGCGAGCACGAGCAGCCCGGCGACCACGAAGCCGATGCTGGTGGCGGAGTCCCAGGCGAACTGGTTGCCGGCCAGCGACACCCACACGAGCAGCAGGCTGACGCCGCCGACGATGAGTGTGGCGCCGAGGTAGTCGATGTGGACCTCACGGCGTACGACAGGGAGGCGCAGCGTCTTCTGGAGCAGCGCGAACGCCGCGACGGCGACGGGCAGGCCCACGAAGAAGCACCAGCGCCAGCCGAGTCCGGGGGTGTCGACGATGACGCCACCGATGAGCGGGCCGGAGACCGTGGCCACCGCGAAGACGGCGCCGATGTAGCCGGAGTAGCGGCCGCGCTCGCGCGGGGTGACCAAGCTCGCGATGACGACCTGGACCAGCGCGGTCAGGCCGCCGACGCCGAGGCCCTGCACGACGCGGGCGCCGATCAGCACCTCCATGCTCGGCGCGAAGCCGGCGATGAGCGAGCCGATCGAGAAGATGACGAGCGCGCTCTGGACCAGCAGCTTCTTGCTGAACAGGTCGGCGAGCTTGCCCCAGATGGGCGTGGTCGCGGTCATGGCCAGCAGGGTGGCGACGACGACCCAGGTGTAGCCGGTCTGGCTGCCGTGGAGGTCGGTCACGATGGCCGGCAGCGCGTTGGACACGACGGTGCTCGACAGCATCGCGACGAACATCGCCAGGAGGAGGCCGGAGAGGGCCTCGAGCACCTGGCGGTGGCTCATGGAGCCGCCGGTCTCGGCGGTGACCGGCTGGGTGGTGGTGGACGTTGCGGACAAGACGGACATCTCGATTCATCGCTGGAAGATGTGGTTGACCGTATCAACAGTTGACGATCTCAACCAATTCCCGCCATTGGTCCAGAGATCCAGCAGCACGCTCCTGTCAGGATCCAGGCACCGTCAACGACACGTGCCGACCTCCCAGCGTGCCGCGCACCCCGAGCACCGTGGTCTTGACCCCGAAGCCGAACCAGACCCCCGTGATGCGAAGGGTCCCGTCGAGGGGGCCCGGTCCGTCGACGGACACCTTTGCCCGGAGCTCCTGGCCGGGGAACAGGTACTTCGCGGTCCCCTTCACGGCCACGTCCGAGGCGAACCGGGCCTGCTTCAGCTCCATGGTGGCCCGGTCCTGCTCGAAAGCCACCCGGTAACGACCGCCTCGCAGGCCACGGCCGCGGTCGGTGAAGACGGGTCCGAAGGCGCGCCGGAACGCGTCGGTCACCGCGGCGGTCGCCACGGTGGCCACCTGACGGTCGGCGGCGGTCGACAGGTCACCTGGTTCGCCGACGGCCTCGACCGCGTCGGCGGCGACGACGGGGAACCGGCCGGCGGCGGGGAACGAGAACGTCTCAGGATTGGTCTTCGCACAGCTGGTGTCGCCGGGCCGGAGATCGCGAATGAAGCGGACGATGATCGGCTGGGCGCATTCGAACGCCGCGAAGAACACGTGGTGGTTCGCGTTGCGGATCTCGACGTACCGGCTGTTCGGCCACAGCTCACGCAGCGGCTCGGAGTCTGCCGGGGGGAGGTTGAGGTCGAGGTCGCCGGTGATGATCAGCGCCGGGACCTTCGCCGGGAACCGTGCTCCCGCAGGAACGGCCTTCGGGGTGGTCGGCCGGGGTCCCGGCCACACGATGCAGACGTCCGGTGCGAACGGTGACGGCGGCCGGGCGACCCAGGCCTCCTTGGAGAACATCCCGAACTGGTCGTCAGGAAGATCGGCCAGGGCCTGCTCCCACTGCTTCATCCGCGTCGCCACCGGAGCGTCGGTGTCCCACGGGAAGCCGTGCGGGACGTCCATGCAGTAGCGCGCCGGGTTGTCGCCCTCGGAGAAGATGCGCGCAGGGTCCGGCTCGCCACCTTGAGGGGTCTCGGCCTCTGCTGCCAGCCGCAGCAGCGGCCCTGCGTCGCCTACACGCAACGAGTCAGCGGCGGCTGCGACCTCGCTCAGTGCCGTCTGCCCGAAGTCGCCGGACTGGAGGATGTTCCAGGCGAGCGAGCTCTCGGTGACCTCCACGTCCCGGAGCTCCCCGCCATAGCCGTAGGCGCTCCCGGTGACCGATCCTGACCGGAGCCGACTGGTCAGCCAAGCGAGGTCCCCCCGTGCGTCCGGCCGCTCGGCCGAGCAGCTGGTCGAGCGCGCGCAGAGCCGGTCGGCCACCTCCGGCACCGCCTGGGCGAGGTCGGTGCCGAAGTCGTCGAAGGCCGAGCCTTTGCTCCCGAACACCGACGCCGAGAACGGCGAGTCGAGGACGGCTGAACGCACGTGGCCAGGGAAGCGGGCGGCGTACGACTGGACGTCCTGGGCGGCGTACGACGCGCCGTACAGGTCAAGCTTGTCGACGTCGAGCGCGCGGCGGACCGCCTCCATGTCGAGGGCCACGTCACCACTCCCGTAGAGGGTCGCCGTCCGGCCGAGCTGCCGGGCGCACGCGGCGACCTTGCGCAGGATGCTCGGCATGCCGTAGGCCGGGTCCCGCTGGAGCGCCGGACACCGGATCACCCCGGACCGACCGACGCCGCGCTGGTCGAGCATCACCAGGTCGCGATGGGCCATCAGCGACCCGAACGAGTCGAGGTACGCCTGCTTCTCGAACACCGTGTTGGTGACCGAGTAGCCCGGACCACCCTCGCTGAGCATGATCGCCGAGCGGGCGGATCCGGGCTCGGTGTGCCGGTAGTACAGGAAGAAGAGCCGGACGGTGCCGCGGGCCGGGTGCGCGCGGTCCAGCGGGACATGGATAGTCCCGCAGTAGCCGCCGTCGGGCGCGGCATCGCACTCCACCAGCCGCAGTCCACGCCGAGCCATCGCCCGGCGGTCGGAGCTGTCGACCCGCCCGTACGTCCGCGGCATCGTGGCCTGCGCGGCGTGCGCGTGGGTCTGCGCCGGCGCGCGCGTCGAGGTCGGCTCGGTCGCCGGGATCGACGGGCTGCGGGGGTCGCGGAGTGGATCCGCCGTCGCCGGACCGGTGAACGAAGCGATCACCGTGGCAAGGACCAGGACAACAGCGGCGAGCGCTGCCGGGTGTCGCGTGCGTCGAGGGGGCGTCGTGGTCATCGGGTCCTCCTGCCCTGGTCCGCAGCACGTGGGTGCCGCTTCCGACGTTAGGACTCGAGGAGCACTTCGTCACCCGAGTTAGCGCGGCTTCCGAACGCAGACAACCCGCAGGTGTGGGCTCGACGAGCCCCCTCCGGCGGACGTGCGGCCGGATCACCTGCGGGTCGGGTGTCTGCGTTGGATTGCCAGCAGTACTTCGAACGGCTGGCCGTCGGTTGCTGCTAGACCGCAGCCACCTCACGCGTCCTGAAAGTATT
>JBEVDF010000198.1:0-3822 GCA_040514145.1 Aeromicrobium sp. | reverse complement strand
TGGAAGTGGTCGACGTCGACCGGGCCGACCGCATAGAGGACAACCAGCTCAGCCGGGACGAGTCGGCGCAGCGGCAGCTGCGCGAGTTCTGGATCGGTCGACCCGACGAGACCACCGGTCTGGTCCCGTTCGGCGGGAAGACCGACGCGGTCACCGCCGACATGCTGCGCGCGGTGGTCGAGTCCAAGACCAGCCCGCGTCGTCGTGCCCTGACCGAGACCGCTCCGGAGGGGTCGAACCTCGAGCCGCGCGAGCAGGCGGGCGAGGCGTTCGCCGAGATCGTCCGCCACCTGCCGCGCGACGGGTACGGCAACCACGGCGGCGTCGCCGCCACCCTCGTGGTCACCGTCGACGAGAAGACGCTGCGCGGTGAGACCGACCGCGCTGGCGTCACCGAGTTCGGCACCCCGGTCAGCGCCAGCCAACTCCGCAAACTGGCCTGCGGCGCGGGGATCCTGCCCGTGGTGATGAACGGCTCAAGCCAGGTCCTCGACGAAGGAAGAGCCAAGCGCCACCACACTGCAGCGCAGAGGATCGCGCTCGCGCAAAGGGACCAGGGCTGCGCGTTCCCCCAATGCGACCGGCCACCGGGCTGGACCGAAGCGCATCACGCGATCCCGTGGAGTCAGAACGGCGAGACGAACCTCGAGACCGGGGTGCTGCTCTGCTCCCACCACCATCACCGGGTCCACGACGCCCACATCGCCATCAGATTCAGTACCGACGACGGCACGCCCGAGTTCCGGCTGCGCGGCCAGTGGCAACGCAACCACCGCTACCGACCCCTCGCCGCGTGAGCGCCGTGGGCTCAGCCGAGCATCGTGGCGCCGAGGCTCTGCTCCGGCACGCCCAGGCCCTCGATGAGCGCGAGCGTGTGGGGGCGCAGCTTCTCCAGCAGGGCGTTGACCTCGGTGGTCACCGCCTTGGCGCGGGTGTCGCTGATGCGGTTGTGCTCCATGAACCAGGCCTTGTCGCGCTCGATCACGGTGAGGGCGTACAGCGAGCAGACGTCGCGCAGCACGTCGGCTGCCGCCTCGTCCTCGCAGCGGGCGATGCCGGCGGTGAACGCCTCCAGCACGACGCGGTCGATGTGCACCTGGCCGATCTTGACCACGTGGTCCTGGGCCGCGTTGAACGTGGCGAAGGCGGCGCCCTTGTCCTTGCCGGCGCGGCGCAGGCGCCGGGCCGCGGTCTCGATGACGTGCTGCTCGCGGTCCTCGAAGAGGTTCAGCTGGGTGCCGCGGTCGAGCAGGTTGTGGTCGTCGTCGCGCGAGCGGGCGTCGATGAGCCGCTGGATCAGCTGCGCGGCGGCGGTGCGCTCCTTGACGGTGTCGGCCACGGTGCCGGCGGCGAAGCGGACCATGCCGACGGGGTCGAGGCCCGTGACCTCCTTGGCGTAGGAGGTCAGCAGCTCCTTGGCCACCAGCTGCAGCAGCACCACGTTGTCGCCCTCGAACGTGGTGAACACGTCGCTGTCGGCCTTGAGGGTCGTGAGGCGGTTCTCGGCCAGGTAGCCGGCGCCGCCGCAGGCCTCGCGGCACTCCTGGATGGCACGGGTGGCGAACGAGGTGAGCGCGGCCTTGAGCCCGGCGGCGCGTCCCTCGAGCTCGCGCTGGGCGTGGGCGTCGGGGTCGGCCTCGGTCTGCAGGCGGTGCATGCGCGCCACCAGCTGGTTGTGGGCGAAGCGGAACGCGTAGGCCTCGGCCAGCAGGGGCAGCAGGCGACGCTGGTGCATCCGGTAGTCCATCAGCACGGTCTCCTCGCCCGGCACGCCCTCGAACTGGCGGCGCTCGAGCGCGTACCGGCCGGCGATGCTGAGTGCCACCTCGGCGGCGGCTCGGGCCGATCCGCCCACGCTGACGCGGCCGCGGATGAGCGTGCCGATCATGGTGAAGAAGCGGGCGTTGAGGCTGTCGATGGGGGAGGAGTAGGTGCCGCCCTCATCGACGTTGCCGTACCGGTTCAGCAGGTTCTCGCGGGGGATCCGCACCTGGTCGAACATGAGGCGGCCGTTGTCGACGCCACCGAGCCCGCCCTTGTATCCGCAGTCGCTGGTGGTGACGCCCGGCAGGTCCGCGCCGGTCTCGTCGCGGATCGGCACCACGAAGCAGTGCACGCCCTGGTCCTCGCCGAGCGTGATGAGCCGGGCGAACACCGCGGCCACGCGCGCGTGCTTGGCGGCGCCGCCGATGTAGTCCTTGCGCGCCGACGGCGTGGGGGAGTGGACCACGAACTCCTGGGTCGCGGGGTCGTACGTGGCCGTGGTCTCCAGGCTCTGCACGTCGCTGCCGTGGCCGGTCTCGGTCATCGCGAAGCAGCCGAGCAGGTCGAGGTTGATCAGCGCCGGAATGTACTTCTGGTGGTGCCGCTCGGTGCCGAGGTTCTCGATCGCGCCGCCGAACAGGCCCCACTGCACGCCGGCCTTCACCATGAGCGACAGGTCGAACTGGGCCAGCATCTCGATGCCCGTGACGGCCATGCCCGGATCGCCGGTGCCGCCGTTCTCGGTGCGGAAGCCGGCGGCGGGGATGCCGGTGGGCACCAACTGCTTCATCTGGTCGAGCGCGCGCTCGCGCGCCTCGTCAAGGGTCAGCGAGTGGTCGTACGCCAGGTCGAGTTGGGCCAGCTCCTCGCGGCTCTGCTCGCGCACGTGGCGCCACTTGCCGTCGATGGACCGTCGAAGTTCCTCACCGAGACTCATGGGCACAGGCTAGTGGCGCTCGCCCACCACGACACGGCGAAGGCTGGTACTCCTGAGGCATGGCCTTCCTGTCCTCCCTGCTGCTCGCGGTGCTCGCGGCGGTCACGCCCGTCACGCTCCCGCCCGCCGGTGGCGTGGCCGACTACCAGCTCGGCGGCGCCTACCGTCCCGCCGCGAAGGTGGACATCGTCGTGCGCGACCGCACCGAGAAGCCGGCGCCCGGCGTGTACTCGGTCTGTTACGTCAACGCGTTCCAGACCCAGCCGGGCACCCTGCGGTGGTGGAAGAAGAAGCACCCCGGCCTGCTCCTGCGCGACGCGAAGGGGCGCGTCGTGCGCGATGCCGGATGGCCCGACGAGGTGCTGCTCGACCTGCGCAGTGCGCGCAAGCGTGCGGTCGCGGCGAAGGTCATGCGTCGCTGGTTCGCGTCCTGCGCCGACCGGGGGTTCAAGGCGGTCGAGCCGGACAACCTCGACTCGTGGACCCGCTCCGGGAAGCTGCTGAAGCGGTCGCAGGCGCGGGCCTACGCCAAGCGGCTGGTCACCGCCGCGCACGCCGAGGGCCTGGCCATCGCGCAGAAGAACACGGCCGACCTCAACGGGCGCAAGCTCGGCTTCGACTTCGCGGTGGCCGAGGAGTGCGAGGTGTACCGCGAGTGCGGCCGGTACACGAAGATGTACGGGCGCCGCGTCATCGAGATCGAGTACTCCGACAACGGGCGCAAGGCCTTCAAGCGGGCCTGCAAGGCGCGCGGCGCGAAGGCGTCGGTGCTGCTGCGCGACCGCGACGTGGTGCCCCGCGGCGAGAAGGGCTATGTGTACCGCACCTGCTAGCCTGCGTGCCACAACCACACACCTTCCGCAGTGTCAGGGGAAGCCGGTGCGAATCCGGCGCTGACCCGCAACCGTGAGACCGCCCTTCGGGTCGGCTAGCCGGAGCACCTACCTGTCGGAACCGGCCACACGCTGTCGAGGAACGCAGCGGGGCGGAGCTGATGTCATCGGCCCCTTCCCGTCCTGTGCAGCGGGAAGGAACCCCATGAGTACACCCCTGCGTCGACGCGCCCTCGCGGTGCTCGCCGGCGGCGCGGTCGCGCTGTCCGCCGCCGTCGCCGTCGCCCC
>JBEVDF010000085.1:0-3932 GCA_040514145.1 Aeromicrobium sp. | reverse complement strand
CCCTCGGGGTAGGTGGGATCGTCGCCGAGTCCCGCGGTGCCCATCTGCTTGTCGATGTCCTCGTAGAACGGCTGCAGGTCTTCGTAGGTCAGCGGCCAGTCGTCGGCAACACCGTCGAGCGTCTTCACGCGGAAGTCGGACGGAAGCGCGCGCACCCAGTGGGCGCCGTAGAGGATGGTCGCGCCGCCGACCCCGGCGTACATGAGCGGGTTGACGTCGGACTCGGTGACGTCGATCGGGTAGTCCGCCTGGCGGCCGCGCACGTTCGGATTGGGGTGCCAGTCACGCTGGGCTGCGAGCTCCCAGTCCTTCGTGGCGCCCTTGAACTCGGCGCGGTGGGTCCAGTCGCCCTGCTCGAGGCAGGTGACGGAGAAGCCGGCCGCGATGAGCTCGCTGGCCGCGATGGCCCCCGTCGGTCCGGCACCGACGATGAGGACGTCGACTCGGTCGGGCTGTGCCATGTGATGACGCTCCTTGCGGTGGTGGTGGATCGGAATCAGGCGCCGACGAGTCGGCGGGACTTGCCGATCGACAGACGGGCCAGGCCGATGGCGACGATGAGGGCCGTGCCGTTGAAGACCGGCTCGACCCACGACGGGACGCCGAGGATGGTCAAGCCGTTGACGCCGACGGCGAGCAGGTAGACCGACAGCACCACGCCCAGCGGATTGAAGAACCCGAGACGGAAGGCCGCGAGGCTGAGGAACGCCGCTGCGAACGCCGGAAGGAAGTACGCATTGGCGATGGACGGATTGCCCGATCCGACCCGAGCGGTGAGGACGAGGCCGGCCAGCGCCGCGAGGGTGGAGCAGGCGATCAGTGCCGTGGCCCGGGTGCGCGCCGTGTTCACGCCGGCGAGGCGTGCTGCCACCTCGGACGAGCCGACGGCGTACAGGTTGCGGCCCCACGGACGGCGCTCGAGCACGAACCACAGGACGGCGGCGACGACGATCATGTAGTACACCGGCAGCGGCAGCCCCAGGAAGGACGCCGAGCCGAGGTTCGTCAGCGCGCTGGGCACTCCCTCATAGAGCACCGCTCCCCCGGTGTCCCAGAGCACGAGGCCACCGACGACGGTGCTGGTGGCAAGGCTCACGACCACCGATGGCAGGTCGAACTTCACGATGAGCAGTGCATGGATCATGCCGATCAGCCCACCGACGGCGAGCACGGCCACGATGACGACCGGCACCGGCAGGCCCTGCTTGGCCGGGAGACCGGCTGCCAGGATGGAGGCGAGCCCCAGGACCGACGCCACCGACAGGTCGAAGTCGTTGCCGATCAACGGGATCATGACCGCGAGCGCCAGGATCGTGAGAACGGCGCTCTCGACCAGGATCGTCCGCAGGTTGGCGCTGTTCGCGAAGGACACCGGCCGCAGGATGCTGAAGATGATGATGAGGGCGATGAACAGGCCGACCATGCCGAAGCGCGGCAGGATCGCGCGGAGCGTGGCCCCTCGGGAGGACGGCTGATCGACTCGGTCCTGCGCTGGCGTGACGGCGGTGGGTGTGGTCGACACGTCGGTCGCCTCCGATCGGGTGCTGGATGTGGTCACGTTGCTCTTCCTGGTGGTCAGTGCATCGCACTGAGGATGTCGGTGATGACGACGTCTTCACGCTGGGCGTCCAGGACGACCCGGCCCGCGCGAAGGACGACGACGCGGTCGCAGAAGTCGAGGATCTCCTCGGGCTCGACGGCGGTCAGCAGGACGCCCGCGCCGGTCTCCGCCGTCATGCGGAGTCGACGGAGAATGTCCTGCTTGGCCCAGACGTCGATGCCCTGGGTGGGCTCCTCCGCCACGATGGCCGCGGGCTCGATCGCCAACCAGCGACCGAGGATCGCCTTCTGCTGGTTGCCGCCGCTCAGCGTCAGGATCGACGCCTCGGGGTCGCGCGGCTTGACGCTCAGCTCTTCGGTCCAGTGCGCGGCGAGCTCGCGCTCACGACGCCGTGAGATCCCTCCGGCGCGGAGGGTGCGGGCCAGGCTGCGCACCGAGATGTTCTCGCGCACGCTCAGACCCGGGAGCACACCACGGCGTGGCCGGTCGCTCGGGACGTAGCCGATGCGGCGCGTGCGGGCGTCGCCCGCGGTCAGCGGACGGCCCTCGAACTCGACCGTGCCACCACGGGCGGTCTCGCGTCCGGCGACCAGCGCGCCCAGGCGCTCCAGACCGCTGCCCACCATGCCGAAGGCGCCGACGATCTCACCGCCGTAGATGTCCAGGTCCAAGTCGTCGATGGAGTCGTCGTGCAGGCCTCGGACGGACAGCACGGGCTCGGCGGTCCGGCTCGTGGACCTGGCCTCGTGCGCGGTGTGAGCGGGCGCGTCCCCCACCATCAGCTGGACCATGTCCGCGATGGTGACGTCGGCGGTGGGGCCCGTGAAGACCGACTCGCCGTTGCGCAGGACCGTGACCGTGTCGGCCAGGTCCTTCACCTCCTGGAGGCGGTGCGTGATGAACACGATGCCGACCCCGCGCGCCGCGAACGCCTTCATCGCGTCGGCCAGCAGGCGGATCTCGTGCGAGGGCAGGGCCGAGGTCGGCTCGTCGAGGACGAGCGAGTCGATCGCCGCGCCGCGGGAGCGATCCAGAGCCCGCGCGCACGCGATGATCGCCTGATTCGCCAGGCTCAGGCTGGCGAGCTGCTGGTCCAGTGTCTTCTCGAGCCCGAACTCGGTGAGGGCGTCGCGGGCCCGCGTCCTCTCGGTCTTCCAGTCGATCTGACCGAATCGCATGGCGACCGGTCGTCCGATGACGAAGTTCTCGAGGACGGTGAGGGTGGGGAGGAGGCCCAGGTCCTGGTGGACGAAGGCCACCTCCCCCATGGAGACGGTGCCCTCGTCCGCGGCGTGGTATCCGTCCATCACCTTGACGAGAGTCGACTTGCCGGATCCATTGAGCCCGATGAGGGCGTGGATGGAGCCGGAGGCCACTTCCAGCGAGACATCGCGGAGCGCCTTGGTCGCCCCGAAGGTCTTGCTGACGTTCTCGATCCGAATGGGCTGATGAGCCGCGGGCGAGGGCACCTGGCTCACTTGGCGTCCCAGATCTTCTGGTACTCGGCGGCGTAGTCAATGTCGCCGGTCCACGGACCGCCCGGCTCGATGCTGTCGACGTTCTCCGCGGTGATCAGGCGGATCGGGACGTTCTGCTCGACGGCTTCCTCGCCGGCCAGCATGCGGTTCATGTTGTCCATGGCCGCCCAGGTGCCCCACTCCATCGCGCCGCCGACGCTGGCGGCCAGGTCACCCTTGCGGATGAGCTCCAGAGCCGGCGAGACGCCGTTGAACGTGCCGACCTTGACCTTCTCGAGGACGCCGGCCTGCTTCATCGACGGGATGGCGGCGAGCATGGCGGCGTCGTAGGACGCGATCATGACGTTGAGGTTGGGGTCCTTGCGGGCCGCCGTCACCGCCAGCTGCGGAAGACGGGTCGCGGCATCGCCAGCGGTGAAGTCCTGGCTGCCGACGAGCTCGCACGAGGCGCACGACTCGAACTCCTTCTGCGCCACCTCCGTCCAGGCGTAGGGAGCGTTGAACTCGGGCGAGTTCAGGACGAAGGCGTTGGTGGCGCCCTTGGTCTTCCAGATCATGTAGGCGGCCATGGCCTTGCCCTGCTCCTCGACGCTGGCCTGGACGTCGTAGGACACGCCGGACTCGGAGATCTCGTTCAGCGAGTCGTAGCTGCCGACGACCAGTCCGGCGTCGCGGGCGGCCTTGACCTGGCCCTTGATCGAGCTGGCCGACACCGCGTCGAGAATGACGCCGTCCGCGCCCTCGTCGATGGCCTCCTGGATGGTGCGGCTGTAGACGCGCGGGTCGAACTTGCCGTCCACCACCTTGACGTCCCAGCCCAGCGCCTTGCCGGCCTCAGCAGCGGCCTTGCCCGGCAGGTTGCATCCCTCCGCCTCGAAGCCGCACGTCAGGAA
>JBEVDF010000018.1:0-6049 GCA_040514145.1 Aeromicrobium sp. | reverse complement strand
CCGCTGCTGCTGGCGTCGACCCACGACCACGTGGCCGTCGCCCGGCTGCTGGTGGCACTGGGCGCCGATCCCGACGCTCTCGACCACCAGCACGACACGCCGTGGCTGGTCACGGGCGTGACGGGCAGCGTCGCGATGCTCGAGGCCCTGCTTCCGGCGCGACCCGACATGACGATCACGAACCGGTACGGCGGACTGTCCCCGATCCCCGCGGGCGAGCGCGGCCATGCCGACTACATCCGCCGCGTGGTGAAGACGGACGTCGACCTGGATCACGTGAACGATCTCGGCTGGACCGCACTCCTCGAGGCCGTCGTCCTCGGCGACGGCTCGAAGCCCTACGTCCAGATCGTCACCACGCTCGTCGAGGCCGGGGTCGACGTCGGCATCGAGGACAAGAACGGGCGCACCGCGCTGGACCACGCGAGGGCGCAGGGGTACGACGACATCGTGCGGGCCCTCGAGAAGGCCTGACGAATCGTCGGGTGAGGTGGCGGATCAGACCGACTGCAGGGCCTCGGTGACGGCCTTCAGCAGGGGGCGGTCGCGCTCGCCCGAGCGCACGGCGGCGCGGATCTCGCGACCCAGCTTCACCCCGGCGGGGATCGCGGTGTGCAGGCCGGGACGGTCCACGTCGATCGCCAGCTGCGGCAGCAGCGTGACCCCCTGGCCGGCCGCCACCGCGCGTGACAGCAACTGCAGGTCGTCGGTCTCCCAGCGCACCTGCGGCTCGAACCCGGCCTGGCGGCAGGCGTAGCGCACCGACTGCCCGCACGCGGCCTCCGGCGGCGGCATCACCCAGGGCACGTCGGCGAGGTCCGACAAGGTGGTGCCGTCGGGGAACGGCTCGCGGCCGATCAGCACGAGCGGCTCACGGTGCACCGTCGTCGCCGACACCCGCGGCGGGATGGGCATCGGGGCGTGCTCGTACACGTCGACCAGGGCGAGATCGATGCGTCCCTCGTGCAGGGCGCCGAGGCTCGACTGCGGCTCGGCCACCGTGACGATCGCGTCGATGTCGGGATGCAGGCGTCGCAGGTGGGTCAGGGCGGGCAGCACGAGGGCCTGGGCCGCCGAGGCGATCGTCCCGATGCGCACGCGACCGACGAGGTGGTCGTCGAACCCGTCGATGTCGCCACGCGTCGCCTCGAGCAGTCGGACGAGCCCGCGCCCGCGCTCGGCCAGGACCTCGCCCGCCGCCGTCAACGCGACGCCGCGGGGGAGTCGCTCCAGCAGCGGGACGCCGCACTCCCGCTCCAGGGTGGTGATCTGCTGGCTGACCGCCGAGGCGGTGATGCCGTTGGCGCGCGCCGCGCCGGCGATCGAGCCGTGGTGGGCCACGTCGACCAGCAGTCGCAATCGGTTGGGATCAGGCAGGTCGCGCATCGTCAACTCCTCGGGAGACCTTAGGAGAACTTACGCTGGACAGTCTGCCGCATCAGGCAGACGATGGGGTAGTGAGGATCGAGAGCGTCGCCGTGTTCGGACTCGGCAAGGTCGGAGAATTGGTCGCGCACCTGCTGGGTCGCGCGGAGTTCAAGGTGGCGGGATTCGACGCCCGCGAGCGCGACGTGCCGAACCTGCAGACCCGGGTGCTCGACGTCGCGGACGCCGGTGCCCTGCGCGATGCCCTGCGCGAGGTCGACGCCGTGGTCTCGTGCCTGCCGTACCACCTGAACATCGCCGTGGCCGAGGCCGCGCACGACACCGGGGTGCACTACTTCGACCTCACCGAGGACGTCCCCACCACGAACCGCGTCATCGAGCTGTCCAAGGACCGCCCGGACAGCGTCTTCGTGCCGCAGTGCGGCCTGGCGCCCGGCCTGATCGGCATCGTCGGCGCCAGCCTGGCCGCCTCCTTCGACTCGATCCGCAGCATCGAGCTCAAGGTCGGCGCTCTGCCGCAGAACCCGACCGGCCTGCTCGGCTACGCCTTCAACTGGTCGGCCGAGGGCGTGGTGAACGAGTACCTCAACGACTGCGAGGTGCTGCGCTCGGGCGCGCGCCGCTTCGTGCCCGCGATGACCGAGAAGGAGCGCGTCGTCATCGGCGGTATCGAGCTCGAGGCCGCGCTGACCTCCGGGGGCCTGGGCACGATGTGCCAGACCTACGAGGGCCGCGTCCAGCGCCTCGACTACAAGACGATGCGGTACCCGGGCCACTTCCGCCAGATGCACTTCCTCTTCGAGGAGCTGAACCTGCGCGACGAGCGTGAGCTCGTGGGCCGGATCCTCGTCGACGCGAAGCCGCCGGTGAACGACGACGTCGTCTACCTGCACGCCGCGGTCGAGGGCATCCACAGCGGTCAGCCGTTCCGCCGCAACCACGTCCGCGCCTACCGACCGCTCGACATCGACGGTCAGACCTGGCGCGCCATCAGCTGGACGACGGCCGCCAGCGCGGTCGCCGTCGT
This sequence comes from Aeromicrobium sp., assembly GCA_040514145.1. Lineage (GTDB taxonomy): Bacteria > Actinomycetota > Actinomycetes > Propionibacteriales > Nocardioidaceae > Aeromicrobium. The sequence continues at coordinate 3,636 of JBEVDF010000018.1, read as the reverse complement.
CGAGCTCGTCGCCGCCGGGAAGCTCCCGTCCACGGGCTTCGTCCGCCAGGAGGACATCGCCCTGGACGACCTGCTCGCGACCCGCTCCGGCAACCTCTTCGACACCCACGGAAAGATCGACGCATGACCATCGCTGAGAACGTCACGAGCATCTTCGAGCGGATCGGCGCCCCCGTCGAGTTCGACGCCGACGGCGCGATCGTCTGCCGCACGCCGATCGACGGCTCCGAGCTGGGCCGCCTCCGGGCCGACACCGCCGCGTCGGTCGGGGAGAAGGTCGGCCGCGCCCACGCCGCGTTCGAGCAGTGGCGCACGGTGCCCGCGCCCACCCGCGGTGCGTTCGTGCGCGAGCTGGGCAACCTGCTGCGTGAGCACAAGGACGACCTCGGCGCGCTCGTCACGATCGAGGCCGGGAAGATCCTGTCCGAGGGCCAGGGCGAGGTCCAGGAGATGATCGACATCTGCGATCTGGCCGTGGGCCTGTCGCGTCAGCTGTTCGGCCTGACGATCGCCAGCGAGCGGCCGGGCCACCGGATGATGGAGCAGTGGCACCCGCTGGGCGTCGTGGGCGTCATCAGCGCCTTCAACTTCCCCGTCGCGGTGTGGTCGTGGAACGCCGCGCTCGCCTTCGTGTGCGGCGACAGCGTGGTCTGGAAGCCGTCGGAGAAGACCGTGCTGACCGCTCTGGCCTGCCGCGCGCTGGCCGAGGAGGCCGCGCGTCGCGTCGACGCCCCCGAGGGACTGCTGCAGGTGGTCGTGGGCGCCCGCGAGGTCGGCGAGGCGCTCGTCGACGACCCGCGCGTACCGCTCGTCTCGGCGACCGGCTCGACCCGGATGGGCAAGGAGGTCGCGCCCCGCGTGGCCGCCCGCCTCGGTCGCACCCTGCTCGAGCTCGGAGGCAACAACGCGGCGATCATCGCGCCCACCGCCGACCTCGACCTGGCCGTGCGCGGCATCGTGTTCTCGGCCGTCGGCACCGCCGGCCAGCGCTGCACCTCGCTGCGACGCGTCATCGTGCACGAGTCGGTCAAGGACGAGCTGCTCCAGCGCCTCGTCGCGGCCTACGAGACCCTGCCGATCGGCTCGCCGCTGGACGCCCGGACCCTCGTCGGCCCCCTGATCGACGGGTCCGCCGCGGCCGGGTTCGAGAAGGCGCTCGACCAGGTCCGCTCCGACGGCGGCACGGTGCTGACCGGCGGCACGAAGGCCGAGGGCGTCGCGGGCGGCCACTACGTGCATCCCGCGATCGTCGACATGCCCGAGCAGACCGAGATCGTGCGCACCGAGACGTTCGCGCCGCTGCTGTACGTGCTGACCTACCGCGACCTCGACGAGGCCATCGCGCTGCACAACGCGGTCGACCAGGGCCTGTCGAGCGCCATCTTCACGCTGGACGTCCGCGAGGCCGAGCTGTTCGTCTCGGCGACGGGCTCGGACTGCGGCATCGCCAACGTCAACATCGGCACCTCGGGCGCCGAGATCGGCGGTGCGTTCGGTGGCGAGAAGGACACCGGCGGCGGTCGCGAGTCGGGCTCGGACGCGTGGCGGAGCTACATGCGCCGCACGACGAACACGATCAACTACTCCACCGAGCTGCCGCTCGCGCAGGGCGTCGACTTCGGCTGAGCCTCAGCCCAGGGCGGTGCGGTAGGCGAACAGGGACGGGCCGCCGCCGGTGTGCATGAACACCGTGCGGCGGCGCAGCTCCGGGTCGCGCGGGAGCGCCGCGTAGGCCTTGGCCGTGTAGACCGGGTCCAGGGCGATCCCGGTGGTCGTGGCGAGGCGGCGGATCTCGCGCAGGCCCGCCTCCGACGGGATGCCGTAGCCGTCGCCGAACTGCGAGTCGTCGAGGACCCAGCGGTCGTCGTCGGGCACCGGCACGCCGAGCTCGTCGCAGGTCTGCACCAGCAGGTCGCGCAGCACGGCCTCGGTCTCCTCGCGGGAGTGGTAGACGCACACGCCGCGCACCACGGTGTCCACGTCGGCCGCGGCCAGCCCGATCACCAGGCCCGCCATCGTGCCGCAGGTGGAGGCCGCGACCACGACCTCGTGCGGGTCGAACTCCAGCTGGGCGTAGAGCTCGAGCGCGGAGTCCACGTGGCCGAGCGCGCCGATGCGGTCCGAGCCGCCCGGCCGGATCACCGCGAGGTCGGCGCCGTGCTCGGCCATCAGCTCCAGCGCCAGGGCGCCCGCCGCCTCGTCGTCGGGCACGACGTGCCGGGTCGCGCCGAAGAACTCGGTGAGGAAGGCGTTGCCCGAGGCCGTGTAGTCGTCGTCGACGCGCGGCACCGACTGCACCGCCACAGCGTCGAGGCGCAGGCCGAGCCGGGCGCACGCCGCGGCCGTGGCGCGCACGTGGTTCGACTGCAGCGCCCCGAACGTGACCACCCGGCTCTGGCCGCGGGCGATCGCCGCGCCCAGCAGGAACTCGAGCTTGCGCACCTTGTTGCCACCGAACCCGAAGCCGCACAGGTCCTCGCGCTTCATCCACAGTCCGTCGACGTCCTGCAGGGGAGTGGGCCACACGCCGAGGTGGGCGCGCGGGCGATCGCTCAGGTCCATGGAACCGAGCGTGCCACACCGGCGACGGGGTCCGACTGGGGCAGAATGGAGCGGTGGGCACCTATCGCGACTCCGGTGTCGTCCTGCGCACCCAGAAGCTGGGCGAGGCCGACCGCATCGTCACGATGCTCACCCGGGGCCGCGGCGTCGTGAGGGCCGTGGGTCGCGGCGTCCGCAAGACCTCCAGCCGCTTCGGTGGCCGCCTCGAGCCGTTCATGCACGTCGACGTGCAGTTCGCCGAGGGCCGCACGCTCGACATCGTCGCCCAGGTCGAGACGATCGACCCGTTCGCCTCGCACCTGGGTGCCGACTACGCGGCCTACACCGCGGGCACGGCGATGCTCGAGACCGCCGAGCGCCTCGTCGCCGACACCGCCGAGCCGTCGGTGCCGCAGTACCACCTGCTGGTGGGAGCGCTGCGCGCCCTGACCGAGCACCGGCAGCCGCCGGACGTCCTGCTCGACTCGTTCCAGCTGCGGTCGCTCGCGATCGCGGGGTATGCGCCCTCGTTCGACGGCTGCGCGCGGTGCGGGCTCGAGGGTCCCCACCGGCACTTCCACGCCGGCTCCGGCGGCATGCTGTGCGACACGTGCCGCGTGCCCGGCTCGTCGGTCCCGGCGCCCACCACCGTCGCACTGCTCGCCGCCCTGCTCGTCGGCGACTGGACGGCGGTCGGGCTCGCCGACGACCGATCGAAGCGCGAGGCCGGCGGCATGGTCGCCAACTACCTGTCATGGCACCTCGAGCGCGGCCTGCGCTCCCTGGCCCACGTGGATCGCTGATGCCCCGAAACCCCACCCCGCACCCCTCGGGTGCCACCGCCCCGCGCCTGGCCCCGGCGCAGGTGCCGCAGCACGTCGCGATCGTCATGGACGGCAACGCCCGCTGGGCGCAGGAGCGCGGACTGCCCCGCACCGAGCGCAGCCGTCGAACGAGGGCGCGTACCCCGCGATCGCGAGCGAACGCAGCTTGAACGAGTCGAGCAGGACGTCCGGCGGCTGCCGGTGCTCGGTCAGGGCGCGCAGCGCTCCCACCAGCAGGTGGTACTGCGGCACCGACGGCTCGGCGGTGTCG
>JBEVDF010000343.1:0-3699 GCA_040514145.1 Aeromicrobium sp. | reverse complement strand
GCACGGCTCGGAAGTACGCGTCCTCACGGGCCCACGTGCTGACAAGCACCAGGCTGCGGACGACATCCGGATGGCGCAGGGCAAGCTGCTGACCGATCTGCGCACCGCCGGAGAAGCCGGCGACGTGCACCGGACCGTCGACCTCGACAGCACGGAGGACTGTCACGGCATCGTCGGCCATCGTGGCGGTGTCGAACGGCTCGGACTCGGGCGGCAGTGGAGATCGGCCCGCCCCGGCATTGTCGAAGGCGATGAGGCGGTAGCGGTCGGACAGGCCGTCGAGCTGGAACTGCCACGACTCCACGGGATCGGTGAGACCGCCGAGGAGCAGCACGTCAGGTCCGGCACCACGCGTCTCGACCCAGAGGGTTCGGTCTCCACCCGCGTCGATGCTGCCGCGGAACGGTTCCGTCGTAGGCCGGGCCGACATGCGGGGAGCGTAAACCGTTGTGCCATGCACGTGGGTCACGATGCGGGTCCAGACATGATCAGCGTGGACGAGATGACCGAGCCGCTGCTGGCCGGAAGGGCTTCCGACCCGTCGCGGTGATCGGGGGGCGAATCCGGTCGCGGTCAGAGCCGGGACGGCACCGCCGAGCGGAGAAAGTCCGGCCGCCCTCGCCCTCGGCGTCGTCCCGCCGACCCATGCGCTGCTCGAGACGGTCGGCCGCACGTCGGGCACTCCCGCTTCCGGGGTCGAGATAGGCGAGAATGAGTTCGGGACCTCCGTTCACGGGCGGAACCTCTCACACCTCGGTGCTAACAGCGCCGCTCGTGACCATTCTGTGACCAGTTGGCCCACAGAAGGAGAAGAGGGTCCGCTGGCAAGAAAGAGACGGGTGCGAGGGCGCCTGCTCGGGCGTCGACGTCGCTCGGCCATGAGCCGACCTCTTCTGCCGAGGATGTCGCAGCGTTCGTCGCGCCGTTCGGCCCGGACTGACCCGGGTCGGCTAACGAGCCTGGCCTCGGGCGCGGCGCAGGGCGCTGGCCAGACCGGCGAGGAGTTGGACGGCGAGGTCCGGGAACTCGCGCAGCAGGGTGCGGAACATGCGATGGCCCAGGACCGCCACCTCGAGCTCCGTCTCCGAGGTCACGGTGGCCGACCTCGGCTCGCCATCGAGGAGAGCCAGCTCTCCGAAGTACTGCCCCGGGCCGAGGGTGTCCACGGTCTGCCCATCCACGCTCACACACGCTCGGCCTTCGAGGATCACGTAGAAGCAATCCCCCACATCACCCTGGCGGGTCAGCTCGACCTCGGGCTCCAACCGCACCGTCTCGACGTGTCGCGTGACCGTCTTCAGCTCGGACCGGCTGCAGCGGGCGAACAGGTCAACGGCCCCGAGCACGTCGATCAACTCACGCTTGGATCGCACCGGCACGAACCGTACTGGGGCGACGCCTAGGGTTCGGCGGTGCGACGGTTGGCTCGCTTCGTTGTGCTGCGGCGTTGGATCGTCATCGCAGTGGCCGGGGCCGCCGTGATCGTCGCCGGGCTCCTCGGTGCCGGTGTCACCGATCGCCTGTCCCTAGGGGGCTTCGGCGATCCGTCATCGGCGTCCCGACAGGCGCGGACGATCCTGGACGAGGAGTTCCCGAGCAACACACCCGACCTCGTCCTGGTCGTCACCGCGGACGACGGCGACGTCGACGAACCCGGTGTCGTGGACGCCGGCGCCGCCCTGACCGAGGAGGTCGGCGCCGAGCCTGGCGTCATCGCCGCGATCTCCCACTGGTCGATCGGCCTCGGCGAGGAATCCCCCCTGCGCAGCGAGGACGGCAGCCAGGCGCTCGTGTTCGCCACGCTGGAGGGAGACGAGAGCCGCGTGGTCGAACTGTCGGGCGAGCTGTCCGAGACCTACTCGGGCGAGCGGGAGGTCGTCTCCGTGGTCGCCACGGGCCGAGGAGAGGTCACCCGCCAGGTCAGCGAACAGTCCGAGGAGGACCTCCAGAAGGCCGAGCTGCTGAGTGCGCCGATCGTCCTCGCCGCCCTCGTCATCGTCTTCGGATCGCTGGTCGCCGCCCTGCTGCCGCTGGCGGTCGGGATCGTGGCCGTGCTCGGCACCTTCCTCGTCCTCACCCTCCTCACCGGGGTGACCGACGTGTCGATCTTCGCCCTCAACGTCACCACCGCCCTGGGGCTGGGACTCGGCATCGACTACAGCCTCTTCGTCGTGTCTCGGTACCGGGAGGAGTTGGCCGCAGGCCAGCCGATGGAAGTCGCGCTGTCCCGCACGATGCAGACCGCAGGCCGCACCGTGGCGTTCAGTGGGGCCACCGTCGCCATCTCGCTCGCCGCCCTCCTGCTCTTCCCCGTGCCGTACATCCGATCGTTCGCTTACGCCGGTGTGGCCGTCGTGGTACTCGCCGCGGTGACCTCGGTGGTCGTGCTCCCCGCCGTCCTGGCCGTCCTCGGATCCCGGGTCGAGATGGGCCGGGTGTTCAAGCGCCGCCCACCGGGACGGTTCTGGCAAAGGCAGGCCGTCCGGGTCATGCGGCGACCGTGGACCTACATCGCCGTCGTCACTGCCTTCCTCCTGGTCCTCGCCAGCCCCTTCCTCGACCTGCGCACGGGCTCCGTCGACGACCGGGTCCTGCCCGACGACGCCACGAGCCGGGTGGCCCTCGATGACATCCGGGAGGGGTTCCCCGGCCGTGAGTCCTCGGCGCTCGACATTGTGATCCCCGGCGGCGCGACCGACCTCGACGCCCTCAGCGCCTACGCGCTCGAGTTGTCGACGCTGGATGACATCGAGCGCGTCGACGGCATCATCGGCTCGTTCGTCGATGGCGAGCAGCTGGCCCCGGCGGAGCTGATCCCCTCCGAGCTCCTCACCCGCTTCGAGAGCGTCGAGGACCCCGAGGACACCTGGCTGTCGGCCGTGCCCGGCGTCGAACCGATCTCCAGCGCCGGAGAGAGGCTTGTGGAATCGGTCCGCGCCGTGCCCGCCCCCTTCGACGAGGCGCTGGTCGGCGGCTCCTCAGCCGAGCTGGTCGACACCAAGGCGGTCATCGGTGAGCGTCTCCCCTGGGCGATCGCGCTCATCGTGGTGGCCACGTTCACCCTGCTCTTCTTCATGGTGGGTAGCCTGCTCGTCCCCCTCAAGGCGCTGGTGCTCAACGTGCTGTCGCTCACCGCCACGTTCGGCGCCATGGTCTGGGTGTTCCAGAAGGGAAACCTGGGAGGCGTGCTCGGGATAACCACCACGGGCTTCATCGACGTGACGACCCCTCTGTTGATGTTCTGCATCGCCTTCGGACTGTCGATGGACTACGAGGTCTTCCTCCTGTCGCGGATCAAGGAGGAGTACGACCTCGATCGCGACAACGACCGAGCTGTGGCCGTCGGGCTGGAGAAGACGGGGCGGATCGTCACGGCGGCCGCGCTGCTGCTCGCCATCGTCTTCGTGGCCATCGCCCTCTCCGAGGTGATGGTCGTGAAGCTCTTTGGTGTCGGACTGGCCCTCGCCGTCCTGGTCGACGCCTTCCTGATCCGCGCCACCCTCGTCCCCGCCTTCATGCGGCTGGCCGGTCGAGCCAACTGGTGGGCCCCGAAGCCGCTGCGTCGCTTCCACCTCCGCTTCGGCATCTGGGAGAACGAGCCGATCGAGGTCCTTGACCGACGAGACGGGCTGGTCGCCGACCGGGACCGCTGACTCACCGCGCGGTCGTGAGCTCCATCAGCCGTCGGATCTCGGCCAT
>JBEVDF010000271.1:0-5715 GCA_040514145.1 Aeromicrobium sp. | reverse complement strand
AAGGCATCCGTAACGAGTTCAACCAGGGCGCGGGCGGCAAGAAGATCTCCATGGCCGACCTCATCGTGCTGGCCGGCAACGCCGCGGTCGAGCAGGGCGCCAAGAACGCCGGCCAGAGCGCGACGGTGCCCTTCACCCCGGGCCGCGGCGACGCGACGCAGGAGCAGACCGACGTCGAGGCCATGAAGGTGCTCGAGCCCGTGGCCGACGGCTTCCGCAACTACCTGAAGAAGGACTACGCGATCCCGGCCGACGCACTGCTGGTCGACAAGGCCCAGTTGCTGACGCTGACTGCGCCCGAGATGACGGTGCTGGTGGGCGGCATGCGCGCGCTGGGCGCCAACGTCGGTGCCACCAAGCACGGCATCTTCAGCCAGAAGGAGCACTCGCTGACCAACGAGTTCTTCGTGCGCCTGCTCGACCTGAACACGACCTGGAAGGCCAAGCCCGGCGAGAACAATGTGTACGAGGGCGTCGACCGCAACACCGGCGAGGCCAAGGGCAGCGCAACCCGGGTCGATCTGGCCATCGGCTCCAACTCGGTGCTGCGCGCCCTGGCCGAGGTCTACGGCAGCGCCGACGCGAAGGAGAAGTTCGTCAAGGACTTCGTCGCCGCGTGGACCAAGGTCGTCGACCTGGACCGCTACGACCTCGTCTGAGGCAACAGCACCACGACGCCCCCGGGATCTCCCGGGGGCGTCGTGCGTTCCCCGCCCCTTCCGGCCGCCCCGCCCCCTCTCACCACTTTTGGAAACGGATTCACCTCCACGCGGCCGATCGGCGTGAATCCGTTTCCAAAAGTGGCGCCGGGCGCGACCCCCGGCCGGCCGCGTAGGGTCGGGGCGTGAACCAGAGCGCCCCCGGCACCCAGACCTACCTCCTGGTCGACGGCGAGAACATCGACGCGACCCTCGGCATGTCGATCCTGGGACGGCGCCCGCAGCCGCAGGAGCGTCCCCGTTGGGACCGCCTGCTGCGCTTCGCCGAGGACATCTGGGATCAGCCCGTGCAGGGCCTGTTCTTCCTCGCCGTCGACACCGATCTGCCGATGCCGTTCGTGCAGGCGCTGACCTCGATCGGCTACCGGCCGGTGCCGCTGTCGGGCACCCCCGACCAGAAGGTCGTCGACCTGGCCATCCAGCGCACGCTGGAGGAGATCGCCCGCCGCGACGCCGACGTCATGCTCGCCAGCAACGACGGCGACTTCGTCCCTCAGGTGGAGGCGCTGGTCAGCGGCTCGCGCCGCGTGGCGGTGCTGGGCTTCGAGGAGTTCCGCAACTCCCGCTTCGCCGCGCTCGTCCCCCGCGGGCTCGAGTGCTTCGACCTCGAGCACGACGTGGACGCCTTCACCGTGCCGCTGCCGCGCATCAAGATCATCCCGATCGACGAGTTCGACCCGCGCGACTTCCTGTGATCAGGCCCTGATCAGGCGGCCGAGGCCGCGTCGTGGCGGGGCCCGCGCCGCAGCTCCTCCCAGCCCGGACGGCTGAGCGGATCGACCTCGACCGTCCACGACGCGTACGACCGGCCGTCGCTGGCCGGCGCCTCGAAGTCGTCGCCGGTGAGCAGGCTCTCGGTGTGGCCGTCCCGGTCGGTGGCCACGACCCACCGGGCGCGACCCGGGAGGGTCAGCACCGCCTCGTGCAGGTCGAGCCGCACCCACGGCACGGGCCGGCCCGTGGCGGCGTCGGCCAGCTCCACGCGACGACCCGCACCCAGCGGCTGGGACACGGCACACACGACCAGGGCGGTCCCCTCGTCGTCCAGGGCGATCAGGTCGCCGGCGCGCAGCTGCGACACCGGGCGGCGGATCGGCTCGGTCATGACGGTCACCTCCGGACGCGTGCTCGCGTGTGGGTCTTCAGTCACTCATGGTCGACCCTCGCACCCCAGGCGTCTCAGGATGCGGCCGATCACGCGACAGTCAGAGCCGCGCACCGGCACGCCCTGGGCGCGCGAGATGTGTAGCGGTATCCACCCTTCTTACCTCGTTTGGCGAGAAAAAGGGTGGACAACGCTACACATCTGGCGCCCCGGAGGGGTGGCTAGCGGCGCAGGACGCGGCGGGCCGCGGTGTTGCCGAGGAACTGCCCCAGCTGGACGAAGGCCACGATGATCAGCACGACCGTCCAGGTCACGACGGTGTCGAACTGGCGGTAGCCGTACTGCTGGGCGAAGGCGCCCAGTCCGCCGGCGCCGATCGCGCCTGCGATGGCGCTCATGTCGACGATGGCCACGAAGGCGAACGTGTAGCCCAGGATCAGCGGCCCGAGGGCCTCGGGGACGACGACCGTCGTCAGGATCCGCAGCCGGCTGGCACCCATCGACCGGGCCGCCTCGATCACGCCGGGCTCGACGGTGACGAGGTTCTGCTCGACGATGCGGGCGATGCCGAACATCGCCGCCAGCGTCATCGCGAAGATGATCGCCTTGTTGCCGATGCCGATCCCCACCACCACACGGGCCAGCGGCTGGACCGCGGCGATGAAGATGACGAACGGGATCGGGCGGAAGAAGTTCACCACGACGTTCAACACGGTGAAGGCCACACGGTTCGCGAACAGCCCACCGGCACGCGTCGCGTAGAGCGCGAGGCCCACGGCCAGGCCGAGGAAGCCGCCGATCGCGACGGTGATCGCGACCATGTAGACGGTCTCCCACGTGGCCTCGCCGATCAGCGGCCAGAGCTCGGGAAGGTTCGTTTCACGGCCGATCATGCGAGCACCTCCACGCCCTCGAGGCGGCCGACCTGGGCGACCGCCTCGTCGACGTCCTCGCCGTGCACCGACAGCGTCACGTGCCCGAACACGGCCGAGCCCACCCGGTTCACGCCGCCCTGCACGACCTCGACCGAGACGCCCCGCGCGGCCAGCGCGGCGAAGACCTCGGCCTGGCTGGTGTGCCCCTCGACGTCCACCACGATCAGGCGGCCGCCGAAGCGCTCACGCAGCGCCTCGAGCTCGGCGCCCTGCGGCACCTCGTCGACCAGCGTCGCCACGAAGCGGCGGGTCACCTGCTCCCGCGGGCGGGCGAAGACCTCGGCGACGTCACCGCTCTCGACGATCCGGCCGTGCTCCATGACGCTGACCCGGTGGGCCAGCGTGCGGACCACGTCCATCTCGTGGGTGATCACGATGATCGTGATGCCCAGGTCCTCGTTCACCTTGCGCAGCAGCGACAGCACCTCACGGGTGGTGTCGGGGTCGAGGGCGCTGGTCGACTCGTCCGCCAGCAGGATCGACGGGTTCGTGGCCAGCGCCCGCGCGATGCCGACACGCTGCTTCTGCCCGCCCGACAGCTGCTCGGGGTAGGCGTGCGCCTTGTCGGCGAGGCCGACGAAGTGCAGCAGCTCGGAGATCCGGCGCTGCCGCTCCGCCTGGTCGATCCCGGCGAGCTTCAGCGGGAACTCCAGGTTCCCCCACACGGTGCGCGACCGCATGAGGTTGAACTGCTGGAAGATCATCCCGATGCCCTGCCGGACGCGGCGGATGTCCCGCTCCCCCAACTGGTCGAGCCGCGTCCCGTCCACCGTGACGCTGCCGGAGGTCGGCGGCTCCAGCGCGTTGACGAGTCGCACCAAGGTGGACTTGCCCGCGCCGGAGTAGCCGACGATCGCGTGGATCTCCCCGGACTCGACGTCGAGGTCGACGCCCCGGATCGCCTCGATCGGGGCCCCGCCCTTCTTCGTCGGCGCGAACGTCTTGTGGACGTCGCGCAGCTCGACCAGTGCCATGATCAGCCCTGCGCGGCCGTGTCCGCCTCGACGTCCTTCAGGGACGCCTGGAGGTCGGCGGCCGGGGTCTTCAGCAGCTGTGCCGTGCCACCGGAGACCTCCTGGACGCCGTCGAGGACGGGCTTGCTGTTCTGGTAGATCTCGATCAGCTTCGCGTAGGTCTTGTTGTCCTTGTCCTCGGCGCGGACGGCGAAGACGTTGACGTACGGCAGCGCGTTGGGGTCGGACGGATCGTCCTGCGCGATGGCGTCGGAGAACTTCAGGCCGGCCTTCTCGACGAAGTCGTTGTTGACGATCGCGGCCGCCACGTCGGGCAGCGAGGTCGGCGTCAGGTCGGCCTTGATGGCCTTGACCTTCACCTTCGACGCGTCCTCGTCGACGTCGGCGAGGGTGGAGAAGATCGAGCCGCCGTCCTTGAGCTTGATGAGACCGGCCGACTGCAGGATCAGCAGGCCACGGGCCTGGTTGCTGTCGTCGTCGGGCACGACGACGGTGTCGCCGTCCTTGATCTCCTCGACCGAGTCGACCTTCTGCGAGTACAGGCCCAGCGGGTAGATCGCGGTGGCGCCGACCGGGACGAGGTCCTGCTTGTTCTTCACGTTGTAGTCAGCGAGGTACACGATGTGCTGGAACTGGTTGATGTCGATCTCGCCCTCGGTCAGCGCCGGGTTGGGCTGGGCGTAGTCGGCGAAGTCGACGACCTCGAGGTCGATGCCCTCCTTCTCCGCCTCCTGCGTGAGCGTCTTCCAGTAGGGATCGCTCGCGCCCACCGTGCCGAGCTTGACCTTGGTCAGGTCGGCACCGGCGCTGTCGCCGCCCCGGGTGAGGGCGAAGGCGATCAGGGCCGCGACGACGGCGATCACGACGACCGCGAGCGCGATCGCGGGTCCGCGGCGCTTCGGGGCCTCGATGAGGGGGGAGTTGTCGGACACGGTGGTTCCTCTCGAACGGTGCGATGGCCCCGGTCCTTGTGGGTGGGGCCCACGAAGACCGTAGGCAGGTCACACGCGCCTCTCCGACCACGTCTCACCCATCAAGAACGGACGTCCGGGCGGACGGAAAAGTGATACCGCCTACTGTGGGGGTCGTGTTCCGGATCCTGTTCTTCGAGCCGCGGATCGCGGGCAACACCGGCAACGCGATCCGCCTGGCCGCCGCCACCGGGAGCCACCTGCACCTGGTGGACCCGCTGTTCGACTTCGAGGACAGCAAACTGCGCCGGGCGGGCCTGGACTACCACGACCTCGCCGTCGTGACGGTGCACGAGACGCTGGACCAGGCGTACGAGGCCCTGCTGCCGGCGCGGGTGTTCGCGTTCACGACGGCCGCCTCCACCGGGTACGCCGACGTGGCCTACGAGCCCGGCGACGTGCTCCTGTTCGGCCCCGAGCCGACCGGCCTGCCCGACGACGTCCTCGGCGACGAGCGGGTGACCGACCGCCTCCGGCTGCCGATGCTGCCGTCGCGCCGGTCGATGAACCTGGCCAACTGCGCCTCGATCGCGGTGTATGAGGCCTGGCGCCAGCACGGGTTCGCCGGCGGGGTGTGACCCCTCGATAGCCTTGGGCCATGACCGACTCCCCTCGATCCGCCCACGCCTGGGGCCTGGCCACCGTCACGCCCGATGGCACCGTCCTGGACGTCTGGTACCCGGAGCCGTTGCTCGGCGCCCCGCCCGAGACCACGACCGAGCCGCCGGCCCTGGTGGCCGCCGCACGCGTGGACGCGATCCGCGGGGTCGAGACCCACGTGGTGCACACGGAGATCGCCGACCTCGACGCCCCGCCGACCGATGCGTACGACGTCTACCTGCGCCTCCATCTGCTGTCGCACCGCCTGGTCCGCCCGCACGGGCAGAACCTCGACGGCGTCTTCGGGCTGCTCAACAATGTCGTGTGGACCACCATCGGTCCCTGCCCGGTCGAGGGGTTCGAGGACGTGCGCGCCCGCGCCCGGGCCGCCGGCCTGACCGTCTCGGTCAC
>JBEVDF010000266.1:0-3308 GCA_040514145.1 Aeromicrobium sp. | reverse complement strand
GCGTTGACGGGGGCGATGGCCAGGCCGAAGCCCAGTCCGCAGGCCGCCAGCACCACGGTGGCGGCGAAGGACTCGAGGGACTTCGCGTCCCACGTCGCCATCACGAGGAAGGAGGCGCCCGACAGGGTGAGTGCCGCGGCCGTGAGCGGTCCGGCGGGCACCCGGCGCAGCAACCAGCCGCCGGCCACCGCCCCCACCGGCAGGGCGACGAGGAAGCGCAGCAGCACGAGCGCCGCCTCGAGCTGGTCGTCGGGCGCGACCGTCAGCCGTGCGAAGAACGGGATGTCGACGAGCGCGGCGATGAGCGCCGAGCCCACGAAGAAGGAGACCGCGATGGACCCCCAGGCGGGGGCCGACGAGAGCGAGCCACGCGGGATCAGCGGATTCGCGGCGTGGCGACCGCGCCAGACGAACAGGGCCAGCGCGATCGCGGCCACGGGGAGCAGGACGATCGCGTCGTCGGACAGCACCGCCTGCTCGGGCTCGGCGCTGGCGAACGTGAGGATGACGGCGCCCAGGGCCACCGTGAGCGCCGCCGCGCCCCAGAGGTCGGTCTGGCGGGCCACCTCGCCCCAGTCGCGCCACGCGAGCAGCGGACGGGCCGCCGTGGCCTGCCGGAGGACGAACGCCGCACCGAGGCCGTAGCCGACGAGCGCGAGCGGCGTGAGCCAGCGCGAGTCGCCCACGACGGGCAGGAACGCCAGGCCGCTGGTGACACCGGTGGTGAGGGTCTCGGGCTCGAGCATCACCAGCAGCAGGCAGGCAGCGGTGAGGAGCGCCAGGACGAGCCCGGGCACGTCCCACCCCCGGTCGCGCCGCTCGGGACGGTGGCGCAGCATCGCGGCCGCGATGACCAGGCCCACGGCGGCGTTGATCCAGAAGATGTCGTGCCACGTGCCGAAGGCGAGGATCGCGGCGCCCCACAGCGGGCCCACGACGCTGCCGAGCTCCTGCACCGCGCCCACGATGCCCAGCGGCAGTCCTCGGCGCTCAGCGGGCCACGTGTCGGCGATGAGGGCCAGGGTCGGCGGGATCAGCCCGCCGCCGCCGATGCCCTGGATGAGCCGGCCCACCACGATCGAGGTGAGGTCGTACCCCGCGGCGGTGATGACCGATCCGATCGCGAACACCACGAGGCAGCCGGTCAGCACCGGCACACGCCCGCGCAGGTCCGAGACCCGCCCGATGAGCGGCAGCACCGCGACGTATCCGAGCAGGAAGCCCGAGATGATCGGCGCCGCGCGCTGGAGCTCGGCGACGGTCAGCCCGGCCGCCGTCATCATGTCCGGCAGGGCCAGCACGACGACGTAGGTGTCGGCCGCGGCGAAGCCGATCGCCACCGCGGCGAGCGCGAGCAACCCGCGCGACGCGAGCTCCTTCATCGGCACGGGTTCAGGGCGCCTCGATGCCGGCGGGCTGGTCACGCGGTGAGAGCCGCAGCGTGTAGGTCACGTCCTCACCGCCGTAGAACGGTCCGGTGATCTTGGCGTCGTGGAGCTCGTCGTCGTCGGTGAGCCGGTAGGTGACGTCGAAGTCCTCGGTCTCGTCGGCCGTGGGGATGAGGGCGGCGATGCGGTCGCCCGGCAGGTCGCCGCTGATCTCGGTGAGCACGAGGTCGCCGTCGCGCGACTTGTCCTCGACCTCGGCGCCCGTGGTGGCCTTCAGCAGCCCGGCCAGGCCGGAGTCGGCGTCAGAGCCCACGAGGTCCGCGGGGTCGGGGGCGCCGAGGGTGGTGGGGTCGAGCGGGGCCCACACCGGCGAGAAGCCCGTCTTGGCGTAGGTCTTGCCGTCGACGGCGATGACCTCGGCCGCCAGCGTCGCGCCGCCCGCGACGACCTTCACGTCGCCCTCGAAGGCGGGGGACTGGTCGCCGATCCCGTCGGCCGAGAGGAGCCCGCGCACGCCGCTGGGCAGCTCCTTGGTGCTCAGGGAGATGTCGAACGACTCCGCGTCGGCGAGGGCCTGGGAGGCCGCCTCGAGCCGCTCGGTGGCATCACCGGAGTCGGAGTCGTCACCGGTGCAGGCGGTCAGCAGCAGGGCGCCGCTCAGCACGGTCGCGGTCAGCAGTCGAGAAAACACGCTGGTCAGTCTGGCACGTTTCGCACGCCCGGCAGGGTGCCTGCGGCCGATGAGACTCCTGTGATCGGCTGGCCGACCGGAGTGCCCGAGGCGTCGCGCTTGTCGACCGCCGCCGGGAGGTCGACCGGCGACCCGCTCGCGGCCGACGCGACGGGCACGCCGTCGCCGACCCACGCGAACACCAGGGTGTCCTCGCCGCTCAGCAGCCGCTGGACACGCACGCCACCGGTGCCGCGCCCCTTGCCGGGGTAGACGGAGAAGGGCGAGACCTTCACCGAGCCGGCCTGGGTGCCCGGGAGGGCGTCGGAGCTGCCGGCGACGGTGACCACGTGGGCCGATTCGACATCGGCCACGGCGCCGAACGCGACGACGTGGGCGCCCGCGCCCAGCTTCACTCCCGCGACGCCGCCGCCGCTGCGTCCCTGGGGTCGCACGAGCGAGGCGGGGAAGTGCAGCAGCTGGGCGTCGGAGGTGACGAAGGCGAGCTCCTCGTCGCCGGTGTTCAGCGGAACCGCGCCCACGAGCTGGTCGCCGTCGTCGAGCCGGATGAGCTCCCACGAGTCGCGGTTGGAGAGGTGGTCGGGCTTGACCCGCTTGACGATGCCGGCCCGGGTGCCCAGCGCGAGTCCGGGGACGTCCTCGGCGAAGGTCATCAGGGTCAGCGCCTCGCCGTCGAGGCTCAGCAGCTCACCCAGCGGGACGCCTCCCTGCAGGCGCGGGGAGTCGGCGGTGGGCGGCAACGCGGGCAGGTCGATGACATCGAGGCGGTGGACCGTTCCGGCCGAGGTGACCACCCCGACCTGGCCGCGCGCCGTGGCACGGACGGCCGCCACGACCGTGTCGTGCTTGGCCCGGCGGCCATGGTCGCCGAGCGGCTCCGCGTCCGACGTGCGCGCGACGAGGCCGGTGGAGGACAGCAGCACCCAGCACGGGTCGTCGGGCACCTCGAGGGACCCGCCGGCGGCGGCCGGGGCGGGGACGCCCGCCGACTCGAGCAGGACGGTGCGCCGTGGCGTGCCGAACTGCTGGGCCATCTGGGCCAGCTCGTCGCCGACCAGGGCGCGCAGCGCGCTCTCGTCCGCCAGGATCGCGTCGAGAGCCTCGATCTGGCGCCGCAGCTCGTCGGCCTCGCGCTCGAGCTCGAGGCGCGAGAACTTCGTCAGGCGGCCCAGCTGCAGGTCGAGGATGTAGTCGGCCTGCAGCTCGGAGAGGTCGAACACCGAGATGAG
>JBEVDF010000215.1:0-13939 GCA_040514145.1 Aeromicrobium sp. | reverse complement strand
GCCTCGAGGCCCTCGCCTCCGACGAGTTCGGTCCCTCGCTCGTGATGGTCTCGCACCACCTCGAGGAGATCGCCCCCGGCTTCACTCATGCGCTACTGCTCTCGGGTGGCCGCGTGGTAGCGTCCGGGCCCATCGCGCAGGCGCTCACGTCGGAGAACCTCTCCGCGGCCTTCCGCCAGCGGCTCGAGGTCACGCACGAGGCGGGACGATTCTCCGCTCGGCGACCACCGGTACGGCGTCGCGCGAACTAGGAGGGGACATGGACTGGTTCGGCGACGACATCTGGGTCACCTGGGCGGCGCTGGGCGTCCTCATGTGCCTGATCGAACTGGCCAGCGGCGAGCTCGTCTTCCTCATGTTCGGCATCGCGGCCTTCTCGGCCGCGGTGGCTGCCGGCGTCGGGGCGCCCATGGCCCTGCCCTTGGCCATCTTCGGCGTCGTCTCGGTGGCGTTGCTCGCGCTGGTCCGTCCGAGGATCGCCGCCAAGGTCCACGACGGTCCCTCGCTGCCCGTCGGCCAGCAGGGACTGGTGGGCCAGCTGGCGATCGTCGAGGAGGTCGTCAACCGCCACGCCGGGCGCGTCCTGATCGGTGACGTCCACTGGACCGCCCGCCCGGTGGATCCCGAGGCGACGTACGAACCCGGCGACGAGCTGCTCGTCGCCGCCATCGACGGTGCGATCGCCCGCGTCGTCCGGAAGGAGAGCTGAATGTTCGCATCCGCCGTGCTGGTCTTCTTCATCCTGCTGGTGGTCCTGTTGATCGTCACCGCCGCGATGAGCCTGAAGATCATTCCGCAGAACTTCGCGGGAATCGTGGAGCGCCTGGGGAAGTACCGCACCACCCTGACGCCCGGACCGCACCTGATCGTGCCGTTCCTCGATCGCGTGAAGTACCGCGTCGACCAGCGCGAGCAGGTCGTGTCGTTCCCGCCGCAGGGCGTCATCACCGAGGACAACCTGACGGTCGAGATCGACACGGTCATCCTCTACACGGTCAACAACCCGGTGGCCGCGACGTACGAGATCGTCAACTACATCGAGGGCATCCACCAGCTCACGACCACGACGCTGCGCAACATCATCGGCGGCATGACCCTGGAGCACGCGCTCACCAGCCGCGACCAGATCAACCGCACGCTGAGCGCCGAGCTCGACGCGGCCACGGGCCGCTGGGGCATCAAGGTCAGCCGGGTCGAGCTCAAGAGCATCGATCCGCCGCCGACCATCATCGACGCGATGGAGAAGCAGATGCGCGCCGAGCGCGACAAGCGCGCCGCGATCCTCACCGCCGAGGGCGATCGTCAGTCCGCGATCCTCAGCGCCGAGGGCCAGAAGCAGGCCGCCATCTTGCGGGCCGAGGGCGAGAAGACGGCCGCGATCCTCACCGCCGAGGGCGAGAAGACCGCTGCGATCCTCACCGCGCAGGGCGAGGGCCGCGCCATCGAGACCGTGTTCCAGGCGATCCACGACGGCAACCCCGACCAGAAGCTGCTCTCGTACCAGTACCTGCAGACGCTGCCGAAGATCGCGCAGGGCAACAACGCCTCGACGTGGATCATCCCGGCCGAGGTCACTGCCGCGCTGAGCTCGATCGGCAACGTCGTCGGATCCATCCCGGTGGACGGCGGCGGCTCGCGCAAGCGCGTCGACCTGGACGAGCCCGTCGAGACCGAGGGCCAGGAACCGGCCGAGACGAGCAGCGCCGTCGAGGAGGCCATCCGGGCCGCCCGGCAGGCCGAGTCGCCGATCTCCACGCAGGACGAGCCGCCGACCGCCCCGCCGCCCACCACCTGAGGCCTTTGGGAGGCCTTGCCAAGGTGGAGGGATGAACCGCCCCCGGATCATCCTCCTCGGTGCCGCCGTGCTCGCCACCGTGGCGATCGTCGTGGCCTGGTTGGTCATCGATCGCACGAACGACCCCGATCCGATCAGCGGACCGCCGGCCCAGCGGGCCGAGGAGGTCCCGCTGGCCGACGGGTCCACGACCGAGCCCGACGAGGACTGGGTCGCCACGACCGCCGCCGATCGGCAGATTCCGCTGCGGGCGATGCAGGCCTATGCCCGCACCGAGATCAGCCAGCGCGAGAGCGCGCCCCAGTGCAGCCTGAGCTGGAACACGCTCGCCGGCGTCGGATCGGTCGAGTCGGCCCACGGCACGCTGGGTGGCGCCGGCCTCGACGCGGCGGGTGTGCCGAGCCGCAAGATCATCGGCCCGCCACTGAATGGCGAGGACGGCACGCGGGCGATCGAGGCGACCAAGGAGTCCACGGCCCTGCACGGCGACGAGCGGTGGGACCGCGCGGTGGGCCCGTTCCAGTTCCTGACGTCCTCGTGGGAGCAGTACGGCGCCGACGCGGACGGTGACGGCCGGGCCGACCCGCACGACATCGACGACGCGGCCCTCGGCGCCGCCAACCACCTGTGCGCGCAGGAGCGCGACCTGGCGGCAGAGGGCTGGGTCCCCGCCGTCTTCGCCTACAACAACTCGATGGCCTACGTCGAGAAGGTCCGCGGCATCGCCGACAGCTACGCGAAGTAGCGCCGGCGCCGCGGCCTCAGGCCTGCCAGGTGCCGTGGACGATCGCGCGGCCGAGGGTCTTGAACGCGAGGTTGAAGCCGACGACGGCAGGGGAGACCGAGCCGTCGACGCCCAGCGTCTCCTCGCCGACGGCGTGCACCACGAAGTAGTAGCGGTGCGGCTGGTCGCCCTCCGGGGGAGCGGCGCCCATGAAGTTCAGGCCGCCGCCGTCGTTGCGCACGTGGAACGCGTTCCCGGGCAGGCTGTCGTCGCTCGCACCCGCGCCGGCGGGCAGCTCGGTGACGTCCGCCGGGATGTCCACGGCCACCCAGTGCCAGAAGCCCGACACGATCGGGGCGTCGGGATCGAAGCAGGTGACGACGAACGACTTCGTTCCCTCGGGTGCGCCGCTCCACGCCAGGTGGGGCGACGTGTCGCCGTGGGCGTTGACCTGGTCCTGCTTGAGCGTGGCGCCGTCGGTGACGTCGTCGCTGACGACGGTGAACGAGGCCGCGGAGGGCAGCAGCGGGTACGGGTCGGGAGTCACAGGTCGATCGAGGCTCATGGCACCTAACCTAGTGCGGTGGCCTCCCTCATCGCACTCGACGACGCGCGCGACGAGCGGCTCCGTGACTACACCGACCTGCGCGACGTGCAGCTGCGCCAGAGCGTGGAGCAGGAGCGCGGGATCTACATCGCCGAGGGCACCAAGGTCATCGAGCGGGCGGTGGCGGCCGGGCACGAGCCCAAGTCGCTGCTGCTGGCGCCGCGCTGGCTCGGGACGCTGTCGGACATCCTCGAGGCGACCGACGCGCCGGCGTACGTGCTGGACGAGAAGTCGATCGAGAAGGTGACCGGTTTCCACGTCCACCGGGGCGCCCTCGCGGCCATGCACCGGCCGGTGGAGCGGAGCGTCCACGACGTGCTGGCCGACGCCCGGCGCGTCCTCGTGGCCGAGGACCTGGTGGACCACACGAACATCGGCGCGATCATGCGCAACGTGGCGGCACTCGGCTTCGACGCGGTCCTGCTGTCGCCGCGGTGCGCCGACCCGCTCTACCGTCGCTCGATCAAGGTGGCGATGGGCGCGGTGTTCTCCCTGCCGTGGGCCCGCATCGACGACTGGTACGCCGCTCCGGCGCTGCTGCGCGAGCACGGGTTCACGACCTACGCGATGACCCTGGCCGACGACGCGCTGCCGATCGACGCGATCGAGCCCGCGGAGCGCTCGGCGGTCATCGTCGGCTCCGAAGGCCCCGGACTCAGTGCGCACTGGCAGCGCGAGGCCGACCACCGCGTGATCATCCCCATGGCGGCCGGCATCGACTCGCTCAACGTCGCCGCCTCCACCGCGATCGCCTGCTGGCAGTTCCGCCGCTGAGCGCCAGAGGACGTCGGCGGGCTACTCCGCCTCGGGCTCCTCGCCGACGGGCCAGTCGTCGGGGTACTCGTCGGCCAGCTGCTGGTGCTGCTTGTAGAGCTTCTTGCGCGCCTTCTCGGGCACGCGGTCGCCGAAGACCGTGCCGAAGAGGTGGTCGGTCTCGTGCTGCAGGCACCGCGCCAGCAGGCCGGTGCCCTCGAACTCGACGGGCTCGCCGTGGTGGTCGAAGCCGGTGACCCAGGCGTGGTCGGGGCGGCCGCACTCGGTGAAGGCGCCGGGCAGCGAGAGGCACCCCTCGTCGCTGACGTCGAGCTTGCGCTCGGCACCGTCGGGGAGGCGGAGCACGGGGTTGCAGACGACTCCGGTGATGCGCTGCTGATCGGCGTCAGGGCAGTCGAACACGAAGACCTTGAGGTCCTCGCCGACCTGGTTGGCGGCGAGGCCGACACCCTCGGCGGCGTACATCGTGGCCACCATGTCGGCCACGAGCGTGGCGAGGTCGTCGTCGAAGGCGGTCACGTCCTGCAGCTCGCGGTGCATCACGGGCGTTCCCCAGCGGGTGATGGGTCGCACGGAGCCGCCGGAGGGCAGGGGACGGGACTGGTCGGCAGAGGGCGTTTCGGTCACGCCTCACCCTATCGAGGGGCCGATACGCGGATTCGTTGGCAACCGCCTCCCGATTCAGATACCATCGGTATGTGAAACTGTAAACGACAGTTTCTCCATGACACGAGTCTCCAAGACACCGAGTCTCCAATTCACCGAGGGAGTGAACGTGGCGGGTAAAGATCCCATGGCCTACGGCCTGCGCGCGCTGAACAAGCTGGCGGCCTCCGAGACGCTCGACCGCATCGGCCTGCGCAAGTTCGCCGAACGCGCGGTCCACGGCTCGACCAAGGCTGGATTCCAGGCAATCGGCGCCGCCCAGCGCACGTTCACGAAGGTGTCGGGCAGCTCCCAGGGCAGCCGCGTGGCCACCACGCAGCCGTCCGGCGTGTTCGACCTGACGCCCACCGAGGACCAGCAGATGATGGTCGACGTCATCGGTGAGTTCGCCGCCGAGGTGCTGCGCCCCGGGGCCGAGCAGGCCGAGGCCGCCGACGACACGCCCAAGGAGGTGCTGGCCCAGACCTCCGAGTTCGGGCTGAGCCTGCTCAACATCCCCGAGCCCCTCGGCGGACTCGCCGAGCAGCGCTCGGCCGTCACCGGCGTGCTGGTGGCCGAGGCCCTGGCCAAGGGCGACATGGGCCAGGCCGTCGCCTGCCTCGCGCCGTCGGCCGTCGCCACCGCGATCTCGCTGTGGGGCACCGAGGGCCAGCAGCAGACCTACCTGCCGTCGTTCACCGAAGGCGACGTGCCCGCCGCCGCGCTGGTCGTGGCCGAGCCGGTCCCGATGTTCGACCCCCTGACGCTCACCACGGTCGCGAAGCGCGCCGAGGGCGGGTACGTCCTCAACGGCCTCAAGTCAGGCGCTGTTCGCGGCGCCGAGGCCGAGCTGCTGGTCGTGGCGGCCGACGTCGAGGGGCGCGGCCCGTCGATGGTCATCGTCGAGGCCAACACCGACGGCGTCGCGGTCGCGGCCGATCCCGGCATGGGCCTGCGCGCCGCCGGGCTCTCGCGGATCCAGCTCACCGACGTCCACGTCGGCGAGGACGCGATCCTCGGCTCGGCGGAGGACTACCGCGAGATGATCCGCCTGTCCCGCTTGGCGTGGGCGAGTCTCGCCCTCGGCACCGCGCAGTCGGTGCTCGACTACGTCAAGGAGTACGTCACCACCCGCGAGGCGTTCGGGGAGCCGATCGCCCACCGCCAGGCCGTCGCGTTCACCGTCGCCGACATGGCGATCGAGCTCGAGGGCATGCGCCTGGTCACCCTGAAGGCCGCCTCGCGCGCCGAGCGCGGCAGCTCGTTCGCTCGCGAGGCCGCGCTGGCCCGCCGCCTCACCACCAAGTACGGCATGCAGATCGGCACCGACGGCGTGCAGATGCTGGGCGGTCACGGCTTCGTCAAGGAGCACCCGGTCGAACGGTGGTACCGCGATCTGCGTGCCGTCGGCGTGATGGAAGGAGCAGTCCTCATCTGAGGACGGGAGAGATCATGATCTACCTCGAGACCCCGAAGAAGTTCCGTGGCTTCGTCCAGCAGGCGCACGACGTCGCCAACGAGTTCCTGCGCGCCAACTCGCGCAAGTACGACCTCGCCGAGCACAGCTACCCCAAGGAGCTCGACCTCCTGGCCTCGTTGATCGACGGCCTGAACGAGTCGGGCAACAGCACCGGTGCCGGCGCCGCCGGTGTCCGCGTGAAGAGCGACAAGAAGAAGGACCAGGGCGTCCGCAACGCCACCAACATGGCGTCGGTCCTCTCGGTCATCGAGATGTGCTGGGGCGACGTCGGCCTGCTGCTGTCGATGCCGCGCCAGGGCTTGGGCAACTCGGCCATCGCCTCGGTGGCCACCGACGAGCAGGCCGAGCGCTTCAAGGGCACGTGGGCGTCGATGGCGATCACCGAGCCCAGCTTCGGCTCGGACTCGGCTGCCATCAAGACCACCGCCACGAAGGACGGCGACCACTACATCCTCAACGGCGAGAAGATCTTCGTCACCTCGGGTGAGCGCTCCGACTCGGTCGTCGTGTGGGCCACCTTGGACAAGACGCTGGGCCGCGCGGCGGTGAAGTCGTTCGTCGTGCCGAAGTCCCTCCCGGGCATCCGGGTGGAGCGCCTCGAGCACAAGCTCGGCATCCGCGCCTCCGACACCGCGGTCATCGTGCTCGACAACTGCCGCGTGCCCGCCGAGAACCTGCTGGGCGACCCCGAGATCGACACGTCGAAGGGCTTCGCCGGCGCGATGGCCACGTTCGACAACACGCGTCCGCTCGTCGCGGGCATGGCCGTGGGCTGCGCCCGGGCCTCGCTGGAGGTCATGCGCGACCTCATCGAGCAGGCGGGCCTGACGATCGACTACGACCGCTCGCCGGCCCTGCAGCCGCACGTGGTGGCCACGTTCCTGCAGATGGAGGCCGACTGGGAGGCCGCGCTGCTGCTCACCCTCGAGGCCGCGTGGATGGCCGACAACCGCCAGGCCAACTCGCTGCAGGCCTCGATGGCCAAGGCGAAGGCCGGCCGCTCGGGCAACGACATCACGCTCAAGTGCGTCGAGCTGGCCGGTTCGCTGGGCTACAGCGAGACCGAGTTCCTCGAGAAGTGGGCTCGCGACTCCAAGATCCTCGACATCTTCGAGGGCACGCAGCAGATCCAGCAGCTCATCGTCGCCCGACGGCTGCTGGGACTCACCAGCTCGCAGTTGAAGTGAGCTGCTGAGGGCCGCGGCGGGCCGCGATCAAGGACGCAGCAGCGCCTTGATCGCGGTCCGCTCGTCCATCGCCCGGTAGGCGTCGGCCACCCGGTCCAGCGGGAACGTCTGGTCGAAGACGGCGCCCGGCTGCAGCGCGCCCGAGAGCACCTCGGGAACGAGCTCGTCGAGATAGCGGCGCACGGGCGCCACGCCACCGGCGAGCGCCTGGTTGCGGCCGAACATCGCCGGGACGTTGAGCTCCACGCCGTGCGGCACGCCGACGTAGCCGACCGTGCCGCCGGGACGCAGGGCCAGGAACGCCTGCTTCATCGACTCGCCGGTGCCCACGCACTCGAGCACCGCGTCGGCGCCGATGTCGTCGAGGATCTCGCGCACTTCGGCCGCCCCCTCCTTGCCCCGGGTCTCGACGATGTGGTCGGCGCCGAAGCGGGTGGCCAGCTGCTGGCGGTCCGCGTGACGCGACATCGCCACGACCGTGGCGGCACCGAGCCGCTTGGCCGCGAGCACCGCGGACAGACCCACGGCGCCGTCGCCCACGACGGCCACGGTGGAGCCCGCGCCCACGCCGGCGCTGACGGCCGCGTGGTGCCCCGTGGGGAACACGTCGGTCAGGGCGAGCAGGTGGGGGAGCAGCTGGTCGTCGACCTCGCCGGGCACGGCGACGAGGGTGCCGTCGGCCTGGGGGACCCGCACGAGCTCGGCCTGGCAGCCGGTGTAGCCGCCACCGTTCACGCACGAGGTCTGCACGCCGTTGCGGCAGTGCACACAGGTGTTGTCGCTGTACATGAAGGGCGCGATCACGAAGTCGCCCACGGAGACCCCGGAGACGTCGGTGCCGACGCGCTCGACGATGCCGACCTGCTCATGGCCGATCTGGTGCGCCTCGGTCTGCGGCTTGCTGAGGCCGCGATAGGGCCACAGGTCGCTGCCGCAGACGCAGGCGGCCACGACGCGGACGATCGCGTCGGTGTCGGCCTCGATCTTGGGGTCGGGCAGGGTGTCGAGTCGAATGTCGCCGGGGGAGTGAAGGACTGTTGCGCGCATGCGTGCAAGGATGGCAGACATGAGTGAGAAGCCCGAAGTCGATTTCACCCCCGGCCCCGCCCCGACGGACCTCGTCATCGAGGACGTCACCATCGGTGAGGGCGACGAGGCCGTCAACGGCGGCGTTGTCGACGTCCACTACGTGGGCGTGGATTTCGAGACCGGCGAGCAGTTCGACTCCTCCTGGGACCGTGGCCAGTCGGCCCGCTTCCCGCTGCCGCAGCTGATCGGCGCTTGGCAGCAGGGCATTCCCGGAATGAAGGTCGGCGGTCGCCGCAAGCTCATCGCCCCGCCCGAGCTGGCGTACGGTCCCGCGGGCGGCGGACACCGTCTCTCCGGTCGCACGCTCGTCTTCGTGATCGACCTGCTCGGCGTCGGCTGAGCCGACCCGTCTTCAGAGCTGCGACGCGAGCGCGTCCAGCGCCTTGCTGACCCGTTGGGCCGAGATCGGCCCGACGGCGCGCAGCTCCTGCGCGAACGTGCTCACGCGCAGCTCCTCGAGCATCCATCGCACCCGCTGCACGGGTGGCGCCAGTCGCTGCCATGGGCGCAGGTCCTTCGTCTGCTCGTGGAACCGCGCCTCGAGCTCCCAGATGGGAGCCGGGTCCTTGGTCGAGGCCAGCCGCTTCGCCGCGGCCCGCAGGTAGACCGCGAGGCGGCCGACCTGGTCGGCACCCATGTCGCGGATGAACCCGGCGTGGACGAGCCACGAGATCTGCACGCGCACGTCCTCGCCGGCCTCGTCCTTCCCGGGTGCGAGGTCGCCGAGCGCCTGCAGCGCACCGATCGCCTGGCGCACGAGGCGCTCGGTGAGCGGCACGGCGTCGGCGCGCACGAGGTCGCGCAGGCGCCGGTAGGCCTCCTCCTCGCGCACCGGCCCGCCGTGCTGCACCACGAGGTGGTCCAGCGCCGCGAGCCACGACTCCTCGATGACGGCGGCGGCATCGCCCTGGGGTGAGGTCGCGAGCAGCAGCTTGTCCTGCAGCGACAGCGTGCGCCCGATCGTGCCAACCGGTGACCCGGTGGACAGGGCGATGAGGCGCGCGGTGCCGCGGATGGTCGCGACCCGCTGCTCGGTCTCGGTGCGCAGCACCCGCAGCGCCACGCTGGAGCCCTCGTCGACGATGGCCGGGAAGCCCGTCACCTGGCCCGCGGTGATGCTGGTCTCGAGCGTGCCGAAGTCCCACTCCTTGATCCCGGTGCGCTCCTCCTGCCGGGCCCGCTGCTGCAGGTCGCGGCGCAGGCGCGGCTCGAGCTCACGGCGCAGCGCGTCGAGGTCCTTGCCCGCCGCGAGCTCGCGGTCGCCGTCGACGACCCGGAACGTGGGGCGCAGGTGCGCCGGGAGCGCCGTCAGGTCGATGAGCGAGGGATCGACCTCGAGCGCCCGCCCGAGCTCCGTGCGCAGGTCGCGCGAGGTGTCCAGCGACGGCAGGATCCGCTCGGCCGACTGGCCCGCGGGAGCGAACCGCCGGCGCTCGGACTTGGGCAGCCCGCGGATCAGCTCGGTGACCAGTTCGAGCCGTCGGCCGGGGACGCCCCAGTCGAACTCGGCGCCGTCGATGGTGAGCAGGTCGTCGACGGGCACGGTGATCGTGATGCCGTCGTCCGCGGCCAGCGGGTCGAACCGGTAGGACACGTCGAGGACGGCGTCGAAGTCCTCGCTCTGCGAGGTCCACGAGGTCGGGAACGCGTCGGCGTCGACATCGGCACGGAAGAGGTCGTCGGTGAAGTCCAGGATCCGCTTGTCGGGCTGCTTCTTCCACCACGCGTCGAAGTGCCGCACCGAGACCACGTCGGCGGGGACCCGGGCGTCGTAGAAGTCGACCAGCGTCTCGTCCTCCACGCGGATGCCGCGGGTGCGGACCCGCTCCTCGAGCTCCTCGATCTTCGCGAGGCGGTCCTGGTTGCGCTGCCAGAACCGGTGGTGGGTGCGCCACTCGCCGCCCACCAGCGCGTGCCGGATGAACAGCTCGCGGGCCAGCGGGGCGTCGTGCTGGGCGAGCATGACCGTGCGGTCGACGACGACCGGCAGTCCGTACAGCGTCGAGCGCTGCGTGGCCACGGCCGCGCCCCGTCGCGCAGACCAGCGGGGCTCGGAGTACTGGTGCTTCAGCAGGTGTCCCGCGGCCTGCTCGACCCAGACCGGGTCGATGCGCGCGTTGTCCCGGGCGAACAGGCGCGAGGTCTCGACCAGCTCGCCGGCCATCAGCCAACGCGGCGGCTTCTTGGCCAGCCCCGAGCCCGGGAAGATCGAGAAGCGGGCGCCGCGCGCACCCAGGTATTCGCGGGTCTCGGCGTCGCGCAGACCCACGTGCGACAACAGGCCGTGCAGCAGCGCGCGGTGGATCGCGTCGACGTCGGGCTCCTTGCGGACCTTGCCGGGCTTGAGCCCGAGCTCGCGCGCCGTGCGCCGCAGCTGCGAGTTCACGTCGGCCCACTCCCGCACGCGCAGGTAGTGCAGGAACTCGTCGTGGCACATGCGGCGGAACTTGCTGTGCGAGAGCTCGTCGCGCCGTTCCTGCAGGTAGTCCCAGAGCTTCAGCAGGCTGAGGAAGTCCGAATCGGGCTGGGTGAAGCGGGCGTGCAGGGTGTCGGCGGCCTGCTTCTTGTCCAGCGGTCGCTCGCGGACATCCTGGATCGACAGGCCGGCCACGATCACCAGCACCTCGGGCAGGACCCCGAGGCGGTCGGCGGCCAGGACCATGCGGGCGTGCCGCGGGTCCAGGGGGAGCCGCGACATCGTGCGGCCGATCTTCGTCAGCCGGTCGGTGCCGTCGAGGCGCGGCTCGAGGGCGTCGAGCTCGCGCAGCAGCACCATCCCGTCGGCCACGGCGCGGTGGTCGGGGGCGTCCAGGAAGCCGAAGTCGCGGATGTCGCCCAGGTCGAGCGCGGCCATCTGCAGGATGACGCTGGCCAGGTTGGTGCGTTGGATCTCGGGATCGGTGAAGTCCGGGCGGGACTCGAAGTCCTCCTCGTCGTAGAGACGGATGCAGATGCCGTCGGCGACACGGCCGCAGCGGCCGGCGCGCTGGGCGGCGCTGGCCTTCGAGATCCGCTCGATGGGGAGCCGCTGCACCTTCAGTCGGGCACTGAAGCGCGAGATGCGGGCCAGCCCGGGGTCGACCACGTAGCGGATGCCGGGCACGGTGATCGAGGTCTCGGCCACGTTGGTGGCCAGCACGATGCGGCGGCGCGGTCCGGTCTGGAAGACGCGCTGCTGCTCGTGCGCCGCGAGGCGACCGTAGAGGGGCACGACGTCGCCGAGCGACTTGCCCTCCAGCACCTCGGCGGTGTCGCGGATGTCGCGCTCGCCGGGCAGGAACACCAGCACGTCGCCCTCGCGCGGCAGTTCGCGGATGGCACTGACGATCCCGTCGATCACGTCGTCGTCGCGGTCGAGCGGGCGGTACCGGACCTCGACGGGGTAGGTGCGGCCGCTGACCTCGATGATCGGCACGGGCCGGTCGGGCGTCGCGAAGAGGTCGGCGAAGCGCTCCACGTCGATCGTCGCGGACGTGACGATGACCTTCAGCTCGGGGCGGCGCGGCAACAGCTCGCGCAGGTACCCCAGCAGGAAGTCGATCGACAGCGAACGCTCGTGGGCCTCGTCGATGATGATCGTGTCGTAGCGCTCGAGGCGGCGGTCGTGCTGGAGCTCGGTGAGCAGCAGCCCGTCGGTGACGAGGCGAATCACGGTGTCGGGGCCGGACTTGTCGTCGAAGCGCACGGCGTAGCCGACCTCGGCGCCCAACTCGACGTCGCACTCCTGGGCGATGCGCGCGGCCACCGAGCGCGCCGCGATCCGGCGCGGTTGGGTGTGGGCGATCTTCGTCCGGCCCAGCTCGGCGGCGATCTTGGGCAGCTGGGTCGTCTTGCCCGATCCGGTCTCGCCGGCGATCACGACCACTTGGTGGTCGCGCATGGCATCGCGGATCTCGTCGTGCCGTGCGGCGATCGGGAGGGCGGGATCGAACTCGAGTTTCATTGGTTCCATCTTCACCGTAGGCCCATGGCGTCGGCGAAGAGGGCATACCCGACGAAGGCCACGACGTCGAGGATCGTGTGCGCGATCACCAGCGGCATGACCCGGCCGGTGCGGTGGAACCACCAGGCGAAGACGGCGCCCATGGCGGCGTTGCCGACGAACTGCCCGAACCCTTGGTAGAGGTGATAGCTGCCGCGCAACAGGGCCGACGCGGCGATGATCGCGGGCGGGCCCCAGCCGAACTGCCTCAGCCGCGTCATCAGGTAGCCGACGACGATGACCTCCTCGAGCAGCGCGTTCTGCAGCGCCGAGAGGACCAGCACGGTGATCGACCACCAGTACAGCTGCTCGGGGCTCGTGACGATGTTCGCCGTGACGCCCAGGGCGCGACCCGCGAAGTACACGCCCAGCCCGGGGATGCCGATCACGGCGGCGAGCCCGGCGCCGAACGCGAGGTCTCGCCACGGGCGGCTGCCGTCGAGGCCGAGGCGTCGCAGCACTGGGGGAGCGTCGTCCAGGCTCAGCAGGTACAGCGCGAGCGCGACCGGGACGAGGGCGAAGCCGATCGCCAGCAGCTGGTACGTCAGGTCGAGCCACGGGACGGTGTCACGCGACTGGTTGAGAGCCGCGGTGGAGTCGCGCAGCGAGCCCTCACTCAGCTTGCGGACGAGGCTGACGACCGAGTACACGGCCGACTGGCCCAGGGAGAGGCCGAGGACGATCCAGACCTCGGCGCGCAGGCGCCGGGTCACGCGCTCACAGGTCGTTCGTGGCGAAGGTGTCGCACGAGTTCAGGTTGCCCGACTCGTACCCGGTCTGGAACCAGCGCTGGCGCGACTCGCTCGACCCGTGGGTCCACGTGTCCTGGTTGACCCGGCCACCACCGAGCTCCTCCTGGATGTGGTCGTCGCCCACGGCGGCGGCCGCGGAAAGTGCCGAGTCGATGTCGCTCTGCGTCAGTGGCTTGATGAGCGTGTTGCCCTCGGCGTCCTGCGTGGAGGCCGCGTGGTGCGCCCAGACGCCGGCCAAGCAGTCGGCCATCAGCTCGATCCGCACACCGCCGCTGCGCGGGCCGGTCTGGCCGTCCTGGCCCTTCGCGAGGATGCCGAGGATGTTCTGCACGTGGTGGCCGTACTCGTGCGCCACGACGTACATCTGCGCGAGGTTGCCGCCGTCGGCGCCGAACTGGCTGCTCAGCTGGTCGAAGAACGAGGCGTCGATGTAGACGCGCTCGTCGGACGGGCAGTAGAACGGGCCGGTCTGGTTGGAGGCGGTGCCGCACGGCGACTGGGTGGCGCCGGAGTAGATCACCGTCTGGGCCTCGCGGTACTGGCGGTTGATGTCGGCCGGGAGCGCGTCGGTCCAGTAGTCCTGCACGCTGTTGACCGTGCCGATGACGCGGCAGACGTCGTTCTCGTTGGCGTCGGCGCCGGTCTTGCACTGGCTGACATCGATCGAGGCCGACTCGCTGCCACCGGTGAGGACCTGGTTGACGTCGAACCCGGACGACGTGCCGCCGTCGAGCGGGTTGCCGCCCAGGAACGCGACCAGGAGCATCAACAGCAGGCCGCCGATGCCGCCGCCGACGAGGGCGCCGCCCTTGCCTCCGCCACCGGTGACCTGGCTGGTGTCGAGGTTCGCGCCCTCGTTGAACGTCATGCGCCAGATTCTAGGTGACCGTCAGCGCTTTCCGCC
>JBEVDF010000119.1:0-5455 GCA_040514145.1 Aeromicrobium sp. | reverse complement strand
CAGATCATCACGACCGCCAGGCACAGCGCCGCGTGCACCGCCTTGCGGGCGAGGATGAGCCCGATCGCCGCCAGCACCATCACCGGGGCGAGGATCCAGAACGCCGTCACGAGTCCACCTCCGGGCCGCTCGTCGTCTCGACGATGGGCAGCGACTTGCCGCGGTAGTAGTCCGTGTGGTCGTCGCTGATCAGCATCGCGTGCGGCGGCTCGACCATGCCCGGCAGCAGCGGCGCCAGCAGGTCGGACTTCTCGTAGATCAGGTCGGCGCGGTTGTCGTCGGCCAGCTCGTACTCGTTGGTCATCGTCAGCGCGCGGGTGGGGCACGCCTCGATGCACAGGCCGCACAGGATGCAGCGCAGGTAGTTGATCTGGTAGACCCGGCCGCACCGCTCGCCCGGGCTGTAGCGCTCGTCCTCGGTGTTGCTGGCGCCCTCGACGTAGATCGCGTCGGCGGGGCACGCCCAGGCGCACAGCTCGCAGCCGATGCACTTCTCCAGGCCGTCGGGCCAGCGGTTCAGCTGGTGCCGGCCGTGGAAGCGCGGCGCCGTGGGCACCTTCTCGAACGGGTACTGCTCGGTGACCGGCTTCTTGAACATCGTCCGGAACGTCACGCCGAAGCCGGCGATCGGGTCCCAGAGCGTCTCCTTGAGCGTGCTCATCGCACATCTCCCCCATCAGTGGGCTGCGAGGTGGTGGTCGGTGTGGCGGCCATGGCGTCGCGCTGCGAGGGCAGCGGCGGCACCGGGTAGCCGCCGGCGAAGGCGTCGAACTCCTGCGGCTCGGGCTCGAGCTCCTCGTCCTCCTCGTCCCGCGTGGGCAGGAAGAAGGTGACGACGAGCAGAGCGCCGGCGACACCCGCGGCGATCAGCATGGCGTTCTGGTCGAGCATGTCCTCGACCTGCAGCTTGCGGATGAACGAGAGCGCGACGATCCAGCCCAGCGCGATCGGGATCAGCCACTTCCAGCCGAAGTGCATGAACTGGTCGTAGCGCATACGGGGCAGGGTGCCGCGCAGCCAGACGTACATGAAGATGAAGCCGAGCGTCTTGAGGAAGAACCACAGGACCGGCCAGTAGCCCTCGTTGGCGCCCTCCCAGATCTGGGCGATGCCGAACGGCGCGCGCCAGCCGCCGAGGAACATCGTGGTGGCCAGCGCCGCGACGGTGACCATGTTGATGTACTCGGCCAGGAAGAACATCGCGAACTTGAACGACGAGTACTCGGTGTGGAAGCCGCCGACCAGCTCGCCCTCGGCCTCGGGGAGGTCGAACGGTGCGCGGTTGGTCTCGCCGACCATCGCGATGACGTAGATGATGAACGACGGCAGCAGCGGGATGAAGAACCAGACGTCCTCCTGCGCCGCGACGATCTCCGAGGTCGACATCGAGCCGGCGTAGATGAAGACCGTGACCAGGGCCAGGCCCATCGCGACCTCGTAGCTGATCACCTGGGCGCTGGAGCGCAGGCCGCCCAGCAGGGCGTAGATCGAGCCGGAGGACCAGCCGGCCAGCACGATGCCATACACGCCGACCGAGGTGACCGCGAGGATGTAGAGCACGGCGACCGGCAGGTCGGTCAGCTGGAGTGGGGTCTCCTCGCCGAAGAAGTTCACGACCGGGCCGAACGGGATGACCGCCCAGGCCAGGAACGACGGGACCACCGCGATGATCGGCGCGACGTAGTAGACGACCTTGTCGGCGGCCTTCGGGAAGATCTCCTCCTTCAGGCCCAGCTTCACGCCGTCGGCGAGGCTCTGCAACAGGCCGAACGGGCCGTGGACGTTGGGGCCGATGCGGTGCTGCATGCGGGCCACGACCCGACGCTCGAACCAGATGTTGAACAGCGTGTAGAGGACGAGGAAGACGAAGATCAGCAGGGCCTTGAGGGCCACGACCCACCAGGGGTCGTTCCCGAACAGCTCGCTCATGCGGCACCTCCCGACAGGACGACCCGGGCGCCGTGACCGGCGCCGGTGGCGGCCCCGAGGTGGACGCCGGAGTTGGTGGGTGCCCAGACGACGCCGTCGGGCATGAACGCCGCCTCGGCGACGAACGTGGCCGACCCGGACGGGCCGGTGAGGGTGGCGCGGCCGCCGGGCTGGACGCCGGCAGCCAGCAGCGTGGCCTCACTGGCCCGCAGCACGGGCTGGCGGGCGGTCTCACGGTAGAAGTCGGCGCCGTCCTGGAGGCGGCCGTCGTCGACGAGCAGCTTCCAGGTGTCGAGCACGACCTTCTTCGCGGCCGACCGGGGTGCGGCCTGCTTGCGCGCACGGAAGGCGGCGCGCTTGCCGTCCCACGGCCCGAGCTCGCGCCACTCGGCGGCGGCCTCCTCGACCGTGCGGATGCCGATCGGGCGGCCGAGCTCCTCGGCGATCCCCGCCAGCACGCGCACGTCGGGCAGGGCGGGCGAGTCGATCAGGACCTTGGCGAAGGGCCGCGGGCGGCCCTCCCAGTTCACGAAGGTGCCGGCCTTCTCGACCGGGGGCGCCACGGGCAGGACCACGTCGGCCAGCTCGGTGACGGCGGACTCGCGGACCTCGAGGCTGACCAGGAAGCCGACGGTGCGCAGCGCCTCGCGGGCGGCCGCGGGATCGGCCAGGTCGTCGAGGTCGACGCCGCCGACCACGAGTGCTCCGAGCTCGCCGGCAGCGGCCGCGGCGATGATCGCGTCGGTGTCGAGGCCGGCCACGTCGGGCAGGCTCGAGACGCCCCAGTCGGCGGCGGCGTCGGCGCGCGCCTCGGCGGACGCCACGGGACGGCCTCCGGGCAGGAGGTTGGGCAGGCAACCCGCGTCGAGGGCGCTGCGGTCGCCGGCGCGGCGCGGGACCCACGCCCAGCGGGCGCCGGTCTCCTTGGCCTTGGCGGCCACGGCGGACAGGCCGCCGGGGACCGCGGCGAGGCGCTCGCCGGCGAGGATCACGCTGCCGGCGGGCAGCTCGAGATCGGCCAGCGCCTCGGGCTCGCGCCCGGGGACCGTGGGCACCAGGGTGCCGTTCATCTTCGTCAGTCCGCGCGTGGTGTGCGAGCCGATCGAGACGACCTTCAGGCCCTTGCGACTGGCCTTGCGCAGGCGCAGGAACAGGGCGCCGGCCTCGTCCTCGGGCTCCAGGCCCACGAGCACGACCGTGGAGGCCTTCTCGAGGTCGGCGAAGCGAACGCCGGCCGGCGTGCCCGCGACCTTGGCGGCGAGGAACTCGGTCTCCTCCTTGGCCGTGGCGCGGGTGCGGAAGTCGATGTTGTTCGTGCCCAGGGCCACCCGGGCGAACTTGGCGTAGGCATAGGCGTCCTCGACCGTGAGGCGACCACCGGTCAGCACGGCCTTGCCGGCCGCGGCGGCCAGTCCGCGCGCGGCGACGGCGAGCGCGCCGGGCCACGAGGTGGGCTCGAGCTCACCGGTCTGCTGGTTGCGCACGAGCGGCGTGGTGAGTCGGTCGGCCTGACGCGACCAGGTGAACGCGAAGCGGTCCTTGTCGGTGATCCACTCCTCGTTGACCTCGGGGTCGTCGCCGGCGAGGCGGCGCATGACCTTGCCACGGCGGTGGTCGACGCGGATCGCCGAGCCGCAGGCGTCGTGCTCGGACACCGACGGGACGCTGATCAGGTCGAACGGGCGCGAGCGGAACCGGTAGTCGGCGCTGGTGAGCGCACCCACCGGGCAGATCTGGATCGTGTTGCCGCTGAAGTACGAGTCGAACGGGACGTTGTCGGCGATGCCGATCTGCTGGTGGGCGCCACGCTCGAGCAGGGCGATGAAGGGGTCGCCGGCGATCTCGGACTGGAAGCGCGTGCAGCGCTGGCACAGGACGCAGCGCTCGCGGTCGAGCAGCACGTTGGCCGACAGCGGCAGGGGCTTGGGGAACAGGCGCTTGGTCTCGATGAAGCGGGACTCCGAGGCGCCGTGCGAGAGGGCCTGGTTCTGCAGCGGGCACTCGCCGCCCTTGTCGCAGACCGGGCAGTCGAGCGGGTGGTTCGCCAGCAGGAACTCGAGGATGCCCTCCTGGGCCTTCGCGGCCACGGGCGAGGTGACCTGCGTGCGCACGACCATGCCGGGTGCGACCTCGAGGGTGCACGAGGCCTGCGGCTTCGGCATCGGCCGGCCGTTGCCGGCGTCGGGGATCTCGACGAGGCACTGGCGGCAGGCACCCGCCGGGGCCAGCAGCGGGTGGTCGCAGAATCGCGGGATCTCGGTGCCGATCAGCTCGGCCGCGCGGATCACCAGCGTGCCCTTGGGGACGCTGACGTCGACGTCGTCGATCGACAGCGTGACCAGGTCGACGGGCGTCGTGTCGGTGGGGTTCGGCTCGGTGACGGTCACCGGACGGCCTCCTTCGCGAACAGGGTCGAGGCGGCGGGCGGGAACAGGTCGCGGCTCGGCGTGGTCATGCCGGCCTCGAACTCCTCACGGAAGTACTGGATCGCCGACGTGATCGGGCTGGTGGCGCCGTCGCCCAGGGCGCAGAACGCGCGGCCGAGGATGTTGTCGCACAGGTCGAGCAGCAGCTCGATGTCGCCGGGCTGGCCCTGGCCCTCGTCGATGCGGCGCAGGGTCTGGACGAGCCACCACGTGCCCTCACGGCACGGCGTGCACTTGCCGCAGGACTCGTGCTTGTAGAACTCGGTCCAGCGCAGCACGCACCGCACCACCGAGGTGGTCTGGTCGAAGATCTGCAGGGCACGCGTGCCCAGCATCGAGCCCGCGGCACCGACGCCCTCGAAGTCCAGCGGGACGTCGAGGTGCTCGGCCGTCAGCAGCGGGGTGGACGAGCCGCCGGGGGTCCAGAACTTCAGCTCCGAGCCCGGCCGCATGCCGCCACCGAGGTCGAGCAGCTCGCGCAGCGTGATGCCGAGCGGCGCCTCGTACTGACCGGGCTTCGCGACGTGGCCCGAGAGGCTGAAGATGCCGTGGCCCTTCGACTTCTCGGTGCCCATCGAGGCGAACCAGTCGGCGCCGCCGGCGATGATGCCGGGCACCGAGGCGACCGACTCGACGTTGTTGACCACCGTGGGCGAGGCGTAGAGGCCCGCGACGGCGGGGAACGGCGGGCGCAGGCGCGGCTGGCCGCGGCGGCCCTCGAGGGAGTCGAGCAGCGCCGTCTCCTCGCCACAGATGTAGGCGCCGGCGCCGGCGTGCACGATGAGGTCGAGGTCGTAGCCGCTGCCGTGGATGTCGCGGCCGAGGTGGCCGGCCGCGTAGGCCTCGCGCACGGCGGCGCGCAGGCGGCGGATGACGTGCAGGACCTCGCCACGCACGTAGATGAACGCGGTGTTCGCCCGGATCGCGCGCGAGGCGATGATGACGCCCTCGACCAGCACGTGCGGGTTGGCCATCATGAGCGGGATGTCCTTGCAGGTGCCCGGCTCGGACTCGTCGGCGTTGACCACGAGGTACTTCGGGTTGGGGTTGTCCTGCGGGATGAAGCCCCACTTCATGCCGGTGGGGAAGCCGGCGCCGCC
>JBEVDF010000109.1:0-4554 GCA_040514145.1 Aeromicrobium sp. | reverse complement strand
CGGCGGGAGTAGTAGCGGATCGTCTCCTTGAACTCCTCCTTGCCGGGGATGTGCATCGCGAGCCGGAACTGGCCCCCGACCTCCGGCAGCGCCTCGAACACCTCGACGGTGTGGCCGCGCCCCGACAGCTCGGTCGCCGCGGCGAGCCCCGCGGGCCCGGCGCCCACGACCGCGATGCGCTTGCTGACCCGGGTCGGCGACAGGACCAGTGTCGTCTCGTGGCCGGCGCGCGGGTTGACCATGCAGCTGGCCCGCTTGTTGACGAACGTGTGGTCCAGGCACGCCTGGTTGCACGCGATGCACGTGATGATCTCGTCGGAGCGTCCCTCGGCGGCCTTGTTCACGAAGTCGGCGTCGGCCAGCAGTGGCCGGGCCATCGAGATGAGGTCGGCCTCGCCGGCAGCCAGGATCGCCTCGGCCTGCTCGGGGGTGTTGATGCGGTTGGAGGCCACGACCGGCACCGAGACCTCGGCCCGCAGCTTCGCCGTGACCCACGTGAACGCGCCGCGCGGCACGCTCGTGACGATCGTCGGGATGCGCGCCTCGTGCCAGCCGATGCCGGTGTTGAGGATCGTGACGCCCTCGGCCTCCAGGGCCTGGGCGAGCGCGACGGTCTCCTCCCACGACTGCGCGTCGTCGACGAGGTCGAGCAGGCTGATCCGGTACTGGACGATGAAGTCCTCGCCCACGAGCTCGCGGGTGCGGCGGACGATCTCCACCGGGAACCGCATGCGCTTCTCGGCGGAGCCGCCCCACGCGTCGGTGCGGGTGTTGGTGCGCGCCGCGAGGAACTGGTTGATCAGGTAGCCCTCGGAGCCCATGATCTCGACGCCGTCGTACCCGGCGCGCTTCGCCAGGGCGGCCGACCTCGCGAAGTCGGTGACCGTGCGGTCGACCTCATGGGTGGACATCGGCGAGACCTTGAACGGTGTGATCGGCGACTTCACCGAGGACACGCCCTTCTTGAACGGCGAGTAGCCGTAGCGGCCCGCATGCAGGATCTGCAGGGCGATCTTGCCGTCGTGCTCGTGCACGGCGTCGGTGACGAGTCGGTGCTTGTCGGCGTGGCGCTGGCGCGACATCTCCGAGCCGAACGGCAGCAGCCAGCCGCGCCAGCTGGGCGCGAACCCGCCGGTGATCGACAGGGCGACGCCGCCCTTCGCGCGCTCGGCGAAGTAGGCCGCGAGCTTCGGGAGGTCCTTGGCGTGGTCCTCCAGGCCCGTGTGCATCGAGCCCATGATCACGCGGTTGCGCAGCGTGGTGAATCCGAGATCGAGCGGGCTCAGCAGGTGGGGGTAGTCGCTCACCGCTGCTGCTCCATGAACGCGATGGCGTCGGCCTCGATCTGCGGGAACTGCGCGGCCATGGCCTCCATGAGCGCGGTGGCGCCCGACATCGGGCGGGCCATCACGGTGAACTCGGTGATCAGGCCGTCGTCGTTCGTCGTGATGAAGTCGCAGCCGTTCACCGTGACGTCGCCGATGCGCGCCTCGAAGACCAGGGCGCTGCGGTTGTCCTGCTCGATGGAGCTGGTGTACCGGAAGTCCTCGAAGACCCGCGAGACGCCGTTGAGGATCGCGGTCGTGATCGCCTTGCCGGGGTACGGCTTGAAGGCGACGGGGCTGCGGAACACGACGTCGTCGGCCAGCAGGTCCTCGACGCCGGCCAGTGAGCCGGTCCCGATGTTGGTCTCGACGAGTTGGCGGAAGGCCTTCATGGGCGGGTTCCCTTCGATGGGGACAATGGGTGGGTGATCGGAAAGCTCGCGTCCTGGCTGCTCATCGCGGCCGGCGTCTTCAACGTCGTCATCTGGCCCCGCTTCTTCAAGGCGATCGTCGACGACGACCGCGCGTGGGGCGGTGCGAAGTGGCAGGAGCCGACGTCGTTCTTCTGGGTGCACCTCGTGCTGATCGGCACCGCCATGACGCTGGGCGTGATCGTGCTCGTCATCGGGATCCGCGCCCTTCGAGGGCAGTGAGGATCTCGTCGCACCAGGCGATGCCCTGACGCTCACCGAGGATGCCTCCGCGCAACGCCAGCCAGGACCCGAGGTCGGGACCCTCCAGCGCTGACGGGTCGGGGTAGAAGCGGGCCTCGCTGGCCTCGTACTCGGCCAGCCGCTCGGCGTGGGCGGCGCGGCGGGCGCGCGTGTCGGCCAGCAGCGCCTCGGCGTCGCGGAAGGCGCGCAGCTTCACGGCGAAGTCGCTGCGCAGAGCCTCGCGTTCGGTCGGCTGCGCGGCCCAGCGGTCGAGCTCGGCCTCGCCCGCGGGGGTGATCGCGTAGGTCTTCTTGTCGGGTCGCCCGTCCTGCTCCTGCAGCGTGCTCTCGACCCAGCCGGCCTCCTGCATGCGGGCCAGCACCTTGTAGATCTGTTGGTGACTGGCGGGCCAGAAGTAGCCGATCGAGGCGTCGAAGCGCCGGGCGAGGTCGTAGCCGCTGGCGGCGCGCTCGGTCAGCGACACCAGGATCGCGTGGTCGAGGGCCATGCGGGGAGCCTAGAGCGCGCCCGGCCCATATGCAACGAGGTTCATACATATCCGAGGAACGAGACGCCGTCTCACGCCCACTACGCTGGGCACCATGAAGCGATCCCTGCTCGCCGTGCCCCTGGCGCTCCTCTTCTCCGTCGCGGCTGCCTGCGCACCCGCCGACGACTCCGACGACGCGAAGGCGTCCGACTCCACCGCCTCGGCCTCGGCCGGCGGCGAGTGCGCCGTCGACCAACTGCCGCTGACCACCTCCGGCAAGCTGACGATCGCCACCGACGACCCGGCCTTCGAGCCGTGGTTCGCCGACAACGACCCCAGCAACGGCGAGGGCTTCGAGTCCGCCGTGGCCTACGCGGTGGCCGAGGAGATGGGCTTCACCCGCGACCAGGTGACGTGGACGAAGGTGCCCTTCAACGTCTCCTACCAGCCGGGCAAGAAGGCCTTCGACTTCGACATCAACCAGATCTCGATCACCAAGGAGCGCGAGCAGGCCGTCGACTTCAGCAAGCCGTACTACTCGGCCGCGCAGGCGATCATCGTGCGCGAGGACTCGGAGTTCGCCGACGCGTCCAGTCTCGCCGACTTCCGCACGGCCAGTCTCGGTGCCCAGATCGGCACCACGTCGCTCAAGGCGATCGAGTCGCTCGAGACCGAGGACGCCCCGCTGGTCTACGACGACACCACCAAGGCGGCGCTCGCGCTGGCCAACGGTCAGGTCGACGGCATCGTGGCCGACCTGCCCAGCGCCTTCTACCTCGTGGCCGCCGAGCTCGAGGACGCCAAGATCGCCGGCCAGTTCGAGTTCGACGGCGGTGAGCCCGAGCAGTTCGGCCTCCTGCTGCAGAAGGACAGCAAGCTGACCCCGTGCGTCGACCAGGCCGTCACCGCCCTGACCGAGGACGGCACGCTCGCCGACCTCGAGCAGAAGTGGCTGTCGGCGTCGCAGGACGTTCCCGTCCTGAAGTGACCCCGTGACCCACGACGCGGAGCTCGCGAGCCCTCCCTCTCCGTCCGCACGGCAGCAGCAGCGCAACGCCTTCCGGCGTCGACGCACGCTGCGCCGTGTGGTGGTGGGGACGGTCTCGAGCCTCGTCGTCCTGGGCCTGCTGGCCTGGGTCGTCACGTCGGCCCCCGGCTGGCCTCGGGTCCGCGAGACGTTCTTCAGCGGCTACCACGCGAAGGAGTCGTTCCCCGCGATCCGCGACGCGTTCTGGCTGAACGTGCGGCTCTTCCTCACGGTCGAGCTGCTGGTGCTGCCGCTGGCCCTGCTCGTGGCGGTCGTGCGCGTGATCCCGGCGCCCGCGATGGCGCCGTTCAAGTTCCTCGCTGCGGCGTACACCGACGTGTTCCGGGGCATCCCCACGATCCTCGTCGTGATGCTCGTGGGCTTCGGCTTCCCGGCCCTGGGCCTGGCCGGCGTCCCCACGAGCCTGTTCTGGCTCGGCGTCATCGCCCTGACCCTGAGCTACGGCGCCTACGTGGCCGAGGTGATCCGGGCCGGCATCCTCTCGGTGCACCCCACGCAGTGGGCCGCCGGGCGGGCGCTCGGGCTGGGCTACCGCCAGACGCTAGAGCGGGTGATCCTGCCGCAGGCGATCCGCAATGTCACGCCGCCGTTGATGAACGACTTCGTCTCGCTGCAGAAGGACACCGCCCTGGTCTCCACCATCGGCCTGGTGGAGGCCCTGCGCGCCGCGTCGGTCTACCAGGCCAGCACGTTCAACGTCACCTCGCTGTGCGTGGCCGCGCTGTTCTTCATCGTGGTGACGATCCCGTTGGCGCGGTTCACCGACTGGCTCACGATCCGGTCCATGCGCCGCCAGGGAGGCCAGTGATGTTGCGCGTCGAGGGAGTCCGCAAGTCGTTCGGCGACCACGTCGTGCTCGACGGCATCGACCTGGAGGTCGACCGCGGTGAGGTCGTGTGCCTCATCGGCGCCTCCGGGTCGGGCAAGTCCACCCTGCTGCGCTGCATCGACCTGCTCGAGCTGACCGACGACGGCGACATCTTCCTGGGCGACCTCGAGCTCACCGATCCGGCCATCGACGAGAACGCGGCCCGCGCG
>JBEVDF010000104.1:0-11368 GCA_040514145.1 Aeromicrobium sp. | reverse complement strand
CGACGCGGCAGGTCGAGCTGGTGCTCGGTCTTCATGATGTACGCGACGCCGCCCTTGCCGGACTGGCTGTTGACCCGGATGACCGCCTCGTACGTGCGGCCCACGTCGTGCGGGTCGATCGGCAGGTAGGGCGCCTCCCACGGCAGCTCCGACACCGGCACGCCCTGCTCGGCCGCGATGCGGTCGAGGTCCTCCAGGCCCTTCTTGATGGCGTCCTGGTGGGAGCCGCTGAAGGCCGTGTAGACCAGGTCGCCCGCGTAGGGGTGGCGCGGGTGGACCGGCAGGTTGGTGCAGTACTCGACGGTGCGGCGCACCTCGTCGATGTCGGAGAAGTCGATCTGCGGATCGATGCCCTGGCTGAACAGGTTCATGCCCAGCGTCACCAGGTCGACGTTGCCCGTGCGCTCGCCGTGACCGAACAGGCAGCCCTCGACGCGGTCGGCGCCGGCCATCATCGCCAGCTCGGTGGCGGCGACGGCGGTGCCGCGGTCGTTGTGCGGGTGCAGCGAGATCGCCACGGCGTCGCGGCGGCTGATGTGGCGGCTGAACCACTCGATCTGGTCGGCGTAGGTGTTCGGCGTCGCCATCTCGACCGTGGCCGGCAGGTTCAGGATGATCTCGCGATCGCCCTCCGGCTGCCACACGTCCATGACGGCCTCGGAGACCTCGAGGCTGAACTCCAGCTCGGCGCCGGTGAAGATCTCGGGGCTGTACTGGTAGCCGAACGCGGTGTCGCCCAGCAGCTGCTCGGCGTACTTCATCACCATCTCGGTGCCACGCGTGGCGATCGCGCGGCACTCGTCGCGGTCGACGTTGAAGACCACGCGACGGAACAGCGGGGCCACGGCGTTGTACAGGTGCACGTTCGCCCGCGGGGCGCCGACCAAGGACTCGATGGTGCGCTCGATCAGGTCCTCACGGGCCTGGGTCAGCACCGAGATCGTGACGTCCTCGGGCACCGCGTCGCTCTCGAGCAGCGAGCGGACGAAGTCGAAGTCGGTCTGGCTGGCCGACGGGAAGCCGACCTCGATCTCCTTGTAGCCCATGCGCACGAGCAGGTCGAACATGCGGCGCTTGCGGGCGGGGGTCATCGGGTCGATCAGGGCCTGGTTGCCGTCGCGCAGGTCGGTGGAGAGCCACCGCGGGGCCTGCGTGATCTGCTGGCTCGGCCACGTGCGGTCGGGCAGGTCGATCGGCGTGAAGGGGTGGTAGCGGCCGAACGGCATGGCGGAGGGCTGCTGGGGCGAGACGGGGTTGTTCTTCATGGGAGGTCTTCCTCGGATGGCTCGACGAGCGGTTCAGCGGCCGGTCATGACTGACTCCGCGCCGAGGGGTCCGACCTTCAGGGGACCTCGACGCGGCGGCGAAGGAGGAGGTTCGCGATCCGCATGATGGGACCAGCGTATCACCGGCGCCCGGCGGCGTTTCTCGTGCGCGGTGGCTAGGGTCGGGGGCATGCCCGACGACGCGCACGCCACGACCGGTTCGTACGTCAAGGCCGGCGAGGCCTTCGACCGCGACATGAACTACATCCCCGACCGCATCACACGCACCGGCGGCGAGCCCCTGGACGACCGTGCCGGCACCGGGAAGCCACCCGTCGCGGACGCACCCACGTGGCCGGTCGAGCCGGGCCGCTACCGGCTGATCGCGGCCAAGGCCTGCCCGTGGGCGACGCGAGCCCTCATCGTGCGCGACCTGCTCGGCCTGCAGGACGTCATCAGTGTCGGCCTGCCCGGCCCCACCCACGACTCGCGCAGCTGGACCTTCGACCTCGACCCGGCCGGCGTGGACCCGGTGCTCGGCATCGAGCGCCTCCAGCAGGCGTACTTCGCGCGCTACCCCGACTACCCGCGCGGCATCACGGTGCCCGCGATCGTCGAGGTCGCCTCGGGCCAGGTGGTCACGAACGACTTCCCGTGGATCACCCACGACCTGTTCTTCGAGTGGCGTGAGCACCACTCCCCCGACGCCCCCGACCTGTGGCCCGCCGACGTCCGAGACGAGATGGAGGACGTCATGCTGCGGGTGTTCACCGAGGTGAACAACGGCGTCTACCGCTGCGGCTTCGCCGGTTCCCAGGAGGCCTACGAGATCGCCTACGACCGGCTCTGGGCGACGATGGACTGGCTGGAGGAGCGCCTGGGCCACCGGCGCTACCTCATGGGCGAGACGATCACCGAGGCCGACGTGCGCCTGTTCACCACGCTGGCCCGGTTCGACGCGGTCTACCACGGCCACTTCAAGTGCAACCGCAACCAGCTGACGGAGATGCCGAACCTGTGGCGGTACGCGCGCGACCTGTACGCCCACCCCGCGTTCGGCGACAACACCGACTTCGAGCAGATCAAGCAGCACTACTACGTGGTGCAGACCGACATCAACCCCACGCAGATCGTGCCGAAGGGACCGGACACCTCGATCTGGGGCTGAGCCTCACTTGAGCAGCGAGCGCGGCGCGAGCCGGGCCCACCAGCGGGCACGCCGACTGCTGGCCGCCCTCAGGGACTCGACCACGCGCTGCGCCTCGTCCACCCGCGAGGTGCCGGGGCCGGTGCCCGCGTACCGGTCGCGCTCCACCTGGTCGACCAGCTCGACCAGGTCGGTCCCGCCCACGCCGTAGGTCTCGAGCCGTCCGGCGAAGCCCCGCGGGGTCTCGGCGGGGTCCAGGTCGATGCCCAGGTCGCGGGCCGTGTCGGAGACCTCGCTCCACAGGGGCTCGCTCGAGTCGTGACCGGCACTCCACCGGCGCCGGCGGCGGAGCTGCCTGACCACGCCGGGCACCGCGCCGAGCACCGACACCGTGGCGATCGCCACCAGCGCCGGCCGCCACGGAGTGCCGCTGCGTCCTTCGGCTCGTGCGGCGGTCTCCTCGTCCTGCGCGTTGAGCTCGCGGTCCTCCCGCGAGCCCTGCTCCGGGACCTCGGAGTCCTGGCCCGCACCGTTCTGGGGATCGAACTCCTCGGCGAACTCGGTGGGTGCGCCGATGCCCGGGGTCGCGTCGAACGGGATCCAGCCGATGTCGCGGAAGTACACCTCGGTCCAGGCGTGGAGGTCGTCGGAGTCGACGCCGAACGTGGCACCGTCCACGGTGCGGCCGAGCAGGCTGTCGCCGGGCGCGTAGCCGACCGCGACGCGCGTGGGCACGTCGAGGACGCGCCCCATCACCGCGAGCGTGGACGCGAAGTGCACGCAGTAGCCGGTCTGCTGACGCAGGAACTCCTCCATGACGTCGAGTCCGTTGCCGTCGTACCCGTCCTCGACGGGTGCTTCGACCGAGTAGGAGAAGTCGGTCCGGAGCCAGTCCTGCAGCGCGACCATCCGGTCGTAGTCGTTGTCGGCGTCCCCGGCTCGCTCGCGAGCGAGGCGGGTGACGAGGTCCGGCACGTCCTGCGGGAGGGAGCGATACGCGTCCAGGGAGCGGCCCGCGAAGCCCGCGTCGCGGATCTGGTCGGCCGTGGGCTGCCGGTCGAGGCTGGTGACGGTGTAGGTCTGGTCCTCGGTGGTCGTGCGGCCCTCGCCGCGCACGGTGCTGCCGTCGCGGAGCCACTGCCACTCGCCCTCGAGTCCGCGGATCCGCGTGGCCGGGTACGGCACCGGCAGAAGGCTCGACCGCAGGCTCTCGATGCGGATGCTCGTCGTCCGCTCCTGCGTCTCGATCGCCTCGTCGAGGTCGTCGACGCCCTCCACGTCCAGGTCGCCGAGCACGGGACTCGGGCTCCACGTGCGCCCGTTGAACTGTCGCAGCGTGGCCACCTTCAGGTACTCCCCCGTCGTGCCCTCGGTGGAGTACGACAGGACCCGCCGCGGCTGCGACTGACGCAGGTTGCGACCCAGCTCGATCATGGGGTTGATGCCGGTGCCGAAGACCTGACTCTCGGCCACCCCGAAGTCGCTCGAGGTGGGCTCGATGTCCGGACCGATCACCGGCAGGGCGAGCGCGACGGCGAGGGCTCCGGACCCGGTGAGCGCGGCGGCGCCACTGGGGATGACGCCCACGTGCGGCGACTCCGACCACCACAGCCACA
Source organism: Aeromicrobium sp. (assembly GCA_040514145.1). Classification (GTDB taxonomy): domain Bacteria; phylum Actinomycetota; class Actinomycetes; order Propionibacteriales; family Nocardioidaceae; genus Aeromicrobium. Next base: position 7,340 of record JBEVDF010000104.1, on the reverse strand, counting down.
GCCACGCGGCGGCGGTGCCCGCGAAGATCCACCACGGCGGCATCTCCATCGCGATGACGCTCGGCACGACGAGCATGGTGGCCCACAGCAGGCCCAGCAGCGGCACCCTCCACACCTGGCGGGCCACGGCGTCCGACAGCACGAAGATCACGAGGTAGGACACCGCCACCAGCAGCACCACCGGGTCCGGCGGCACGATGGGCGCGACCTCCTCCACGATCACGGTGCGCGCCTCGCCGAGGAGACCGGCCAGTTCCGCAGCCGACGACGGGGTGGGCAGGCCGAGGACCGTGGAGCCGGGCGCGAACATCCACACCAGCGCCAACACCGAGGCGAGCGCGCCGGCCGGGGTGGCCCAGGTGGGCGCCCACATCCGGACCGTCGCGGTCACGGCCGCCACCGGCACGAGCAACGACAGCACGACGACGACCCACCGGACACCGTCGAAGAGGGGCGCGAAGCCGCCGAGCAGGATCACCGTGGCCGCCAGCACGACGAGCGTGTCGGTCAGCTCCTCCGCCCGCTCGCGCTTCATGACGACGCCACCCCGGTCGCGGCCAGCCACGCGGACTCCAGTCCTTCGGCGGAGTCGCGCACGACGACGTGCCAACCGGCTGCCGCGAGCGTGTCGTGAGCCCCTTCGGAGGTCCCGCGCGCGACGAAGGCGATCGTGTCGCGCGAGGGCACCGCGTCGAGGAGTCGGGCGGCCGTGGTGGCGTCGAGGGATCCCGTCATCACGAACGTGGTCCGCTCGCGCGCCGGGATGATGATCGGCGACGAGTCCGGCTCGGCCAGCGCCAGCACGACGAGGGCGTCCTGCAGACCGTGCCCCGACTCCAGCGACACGAACTGCGGACCCGAGGCGAGGTCGACGTCGAAGCCCCGCGTGCCGTAGTGCGCGACCACCGAGGCGGCAGCCGACACGCTCCACTCGAACCCCGCCTGGTCGTGCACCCGCGGGTCGGCGTCGAGGACGACGAGGACGGTGGGCCGCAGCTCGGACTCCTCCTGACGGACCATCGGCTCGCCGTGGTGCGCGGTGGCCTTCCAGTGCCAGCGCTTCAGGGCGTCGCCGGGCAGGTACGGACGCGCGATGACGTCGTCCTGGCCCAGCCCGGAGGTGGGGTGCAGCCGCGTGGACCCGTCGGTGGCTGCCGCCGGACCCACGCGGGCGTCGAGCGGAGTGCGGCGGGGCAGCACGATGAACCGGTCGCGGTCGGTGGCGCTCAGGGACCGCTGCACGAGGCCGAAGGCGTCGCCCACGATGACCGAGAAGGGACCGAGCTCGTGGCTCCCGCGACGGCGGCCGCGCACCTCATAGCCGACGGTCGCGTACGGCTCGTCGGTGACCGGCACCGTGCCCGTGGCCGTGCCGAGCACCGTGCTCGGGAGCCGGTCGCGCCAGTGACCCGCCACGACGGGCACACCCGAGCGCACCCCGACCCGGATCTCGACCTCGACGACCTCGTCGGGCTCGACGATCGCCGGCACCACGGTGCGCGTGAGGTCGAGCCGAGGGCGGGCCACGAAGGCCAGGACGACGGCCACCGCCACGAGCCCGGCACACAGGCCGGTGACGTACAGGAGCGCGGGGATGCCGGCGATGGCGGCCAGCAGCAGGCTCACGACCGCGGCCGCGATCAACGCGACGGACCGACCCGTGAGCCACATGGTCAGACCGGGACCCGGCGTAGGACGTCGGCGACGATCTCGTCGGAGCTCCCGCCACCGCGCAGCGGGACGAGGCGGTGGCTGAGCACCACCGGGGCGAGCTCGACGACGTCGTCGGGCAGGACGAACTCGCGGTCGCGGACCGCCGCGAGGGCCTTGGCCGCCCGGACCAGCTGGAGCGTGGCGCGCGGGCTGGCACCGAGGCGCAGGTCGCCCGACTCACGCGTGGCGCGGGCGAGGGCCACGACGTAGCGCTCGACCGACTCGGCCACGTGGATGCCGCGGGCGTGGGTGATCATCTGCTGGAGGTCGTCGACGAGGATGACCGGCTCGAGCAGGGAGGCCGGATCCCTCACGTCGCGGTCGCGCAGCATGGCCAGCTCGGCCTCGGTGTCGGGGTAGCCCAGCGAGATGCGCGCCATGAAACGATCGCGCTGCGCCTCGGGCAGGATGTAGGTCCCCTCCATCTCGAAGGGGTTCTGCGTGGCCACCACCATGAACGGCGCGGGCAGCGGGTACGTGGTGCCGTCGACCGAGACCTGACGCTCCTCCATCGCCTCCAGCAGGGCGGACTGCGTCTTGGGCGAGGCGCGGTTGATCTCGTCGCCGACGACGAGGTTCGCGAACACCGCGCCGGGCTTGAACTCGAACTCCGACTTGGCCTGGTTGAACACCGAGACGCCGGTGACGTCCGACGGCAGCAGGTCGGGGGTGAACTGGATGCGGCGCACCGAGCCGTCGACCGAGCGGGCCAGCGCCCGGGCGAGCGCCGTCTTGCCCACGCCGGGGACGTCCTCGATCAGCAGGTGGCCCTCGGCGAGCGCCACCACGAGGGCGGTCTCGATCGCGTGTCCCTTGCCGTCGATGACCTTGGCGACGTTGTCGAGGACGGACTGTGCAGCCGCGGCGAAGTCCATGGCCTGATCCTAGGCACACCGAGCAATATCGGATACGCGAACGCGAGGACCCGGCGATAGCGTGACGTCATGGCCCGCCTCCTCGTCGTTCAGCACTGCCCCACCCCGCGCCTGACCCAGCTCGGCGACGCCGTGCTGGCCGGCGCGCGCGACGACGCGATCGAGGGGGTCGAGGTCGTGGTGCGGCCCGCGCTGGAGGCCACGGTGGAGGACGTGCTCGCGGCGGACGGCTACGTGCTTGGCACCTCGGCGAACCTGGGCTACATCTCGGGCGCCCTCAAGCACTTCTTCGACACCGTCTACAACGACGTGCGCGAGCCCACGGCGAAGCGGCCGTTCTCCTACTGGATCCGCGGCGGGTACGACACGATCGGCGCCGAGCGCGCCATGGAGTCGATCACGACCGGCCTGCAGTGGTCGCTCGCCGCGCCGCCACTGGTGTTCACCGGCGACATCGAGCCGCACCTGGCGGACGCCACCGAGCTCGGCGGCACGCTCGCGGCACTCCTCATGTGACCACCGCGCTCAGCGGGTCAGCCAGGTGCGCAGCCGGTCGAGCGGCCAGGTCGTGACGATCCGTTCGGGGTCGAGGCCCCGGATGGCGGCGCGCGCGGCGCCGTGGTCGAGGAAGTCCAGCTGGCCCGGTGCGTGGGCGTCGGTGTCGATCGCGAACAGGCAGCCCAGCTCGTTCGCGAGGTCGATGAGCTCGTCGGGCGGGTCCTGACGCTCGGTGCGGGAGTTGATCTCGACGGCGACGCCGTGGTCGGCGCAGGCGCGGAAGACCTGCTCGGCATCGAACTGCGACTGCCGCCGCGTGCCGCGCGAACCCTCGACGAGGCGTCCGGTGCAGTGCCCGAGGACGTCGGTGTGCGGGTTCGAGACCGCCGCGACCATGCGGCGGGTCATCGCCGTGGCGTCCATGCGCAGCTTCGAGTGCACGCTGGCGACCACGACGTCGAGCTGCTGCAGCAGGTCGTCGTCCTGGTCGAGCGCACCGTCGTCGAGGATGTCGACCTCGATGCCGGTCAGCAGGGTCACGCCGGGAGCCCCGGCGTTCACGTCGGCGATGACCTCGAGCTGGACCTCCAGCCGCTCACGGCTGAGCCCGTTCGCGACCGTCAGCCGCGGCGAGTGGTCGGTGATCGCCTGGTACTCCCGGCCACGCCACGCGGCCGCGCGCGCCATCTCGTCGATGGGACTGCCGCCGTCGGACCAGTCGGTGTGGCTGTGCAGGTCGCCGCGCAGGAGGGCCCGCAGGTCGGCCCCGCTCTCCTCCAGGGGCTCGGTGTTGCGCGCCCGGAGGTCGGCCAGGTACGCGGGGACCTCACCGGCCAGGGCCTGCTCCACCACCGTGGTGGTGCGGGGACCGAGTCCCTTCATCCGCGCGAGCGCGCCGGTGCTCGCGCGCTCGGCCACCTCGTCGGCCGACAGGTCGCCCAGCGCTGCGGCCGCCTTCCTGAACGCCTCGACCCGGTAGGTGGACGCGCGCTCGCGCTCCAACCAGAATGCGGTCTCGCGCAGCGCTTCGACGGGGTCCACTCCCCCATCGTGCAAGAAGCGGCTGTCGGTCACCAGACCAGCGAGGCGGCGATCACGAACATGACCAGGCCGATCAGCAGGTCGAGCACCTGCCATGCCCGTGGCCGGGCCAGCAACGGGGCGAGGCGCGTGGCGCCGAAGCCCAACGCGGAGAACCACAGGACACTGCCCACGGAGGCACCCGCTCCGAACCACCAGCGGCCCACCGGACCGTGTGTCTGGGCGATCGAGCCCAGCAGCACCACCGTGTCGAGGTAGACGTGCGGGTTGAGCCAGGTCAACGCGAGGACCTGCAGGACGATGGCGCGGACCGTGCCGGCCGCCCTGCCTGCGGCGTCGAGCTGCTCGGGGCGGAACGCGCGACGGATCGACCCGATCCCGTACCAGACCAGGAACGCGACACCGAGCCACGTGACGACGTCGATCACCCAGCCCGCCCGGTCGACGATCGCGCCGATCCCGGCCACGCCGGCCAGGATCAGCACCAGGTCGGACACCGCGCAGATCGCGACGACGACGCCGACGTGCGCGCGCCGGACCCCCTGCCGAAGGACGAAGGCGTTCTGCGCGCCGATGACGACGATGAGGGACAGGCCGGTCACCATGCCGGTCATGAAGGCGTTCAACACGGTTCGACCGTAGGGTCGCCGGCAGGTGAAGTCCAACGAATGTTTCTGCATGACGTGAAGCAATGCTTAACTCGTACCGTGGACCTCTCCCCCGCCCAGCTCGCCGCCCTCGTCGCGATCGCGGACACCGGCTCGTTCGAGGCCGCCGCCGCGCGCCTCCACGTGACGCCCAGTGCGATCAGCCAGCGGATCCGCGCCCTGGAGAGCGCGGTCGGTCGCGTGCTGGTCGGCCGCGGGACTCCCTGCGTGCCCACCGACGCCGGCGCGAACCTCGTCCGCCTCGGGCGGCAGCTCGAGCTGGTCTTCGCCGAGGCGTGGAACGAGGGCCCCACCGACCTCGCGCTGGCCGTCAACGCCGACTCGCTCGCCTCGTGGTTCCGGCCCGTGCTGGCCGAGGTGGCCACGTGGGAGGGCGTCGCCCTGCGCCTGCGGGTGGAGGACGAGGGTCACAGCCACGACCTGCTGCGTCGCGGCGAGGTGGTGGCCGCGGTGACCAGCGACCCGTCGCCGGTCCAGGGCTGCTCGGTGACGCCCCTCGGCGCGATGCGGTACCTCCCGGTCGCCCATCCCCGGCTGCTCGGGCGCGGCGGGCGTCCCGAGTGGTCGACGATGCCGATGGTGGTGTTCAACGCGAAGGACCGCCTCCAGCACGACGAGCTGCGCCGCCACACGGACGCCGAGCCGCCCGTGGTGCACGAGGTCCCTTCCTCCGACGACTTCCGCGCGGCCATCGAGGCGGGACTGGGCTGGGGACTGCTGCCCGAGTCGCAGACCCGTGCCGCACTCGACGACGCCCGACTCGTGCGGCTCGGCCGAACCGTGACCCGAGTGGCGCTGTACTGGCAGCGGTGGAAGCTGGACTCCGACCTGCTGGACCGGATGAGCCGGACGGTGCTGCAGCACGCACCCAGCATCTGAATTCGCCATCTCACATGGCGGGAATACGAGCGTAGATCAGTATTTGTTCGAACACCTGTGCGATCATGGTCGCATGCAGTTCACCGCTCGCACCGACGACGAGGCGTTCGCCGACGTCCGACGCGAGCAGGGGCGCGCCGAGTACGCCACATGGAACCTCGTGCTGAACCACTTCGAGCGGGCGACGAAGCTGATCGACGCGGCCGACCAGGCTCCGGTGTCCAAGCAGCACGGCCGCAGCGCCGTGGTGCTCGACATCGCCCAGCGGCTGGCGATCTCCGAGCAGCGGGCGTGGGGCATCCTGCACGAGGCGCGGATCCTGCGCGACCGCACGCCACGAGTCTGGGCCACCTTCCGCGTCGGCCGGATCGACGCGGCCAAGGCGGGCACGATCGCCGCCACCGTCGAGAGGCTGCAGACCCCCGAGGCCGTCGAGGCGATCGACCGCGGGGCGGTCGACTACGCCGAGACCCACACGGTCGGCGAGCTGCGGTCGTGGCTCCGCCGACTGCGCGCGCGCCTCGAGCCCCAGCAGGTCGAGGCGGAGACGGCTCGTGCCACGCAGGAGCGCCGCGTCAGCGTCACCCACCTCGACGACGGCACGTCGTGGCTCAACGCACTCCTGCCCACCGGCGTCGCGATCGCTGCGGCCGAGCGTCTCCGCCGCGCCGCGAAGGCGTTGCCGAGCGTCGATCCCGAGTCGGGCGAGCGCGACCACCGCACCCGCGACCAGAAGCAAGCCGACCTGCTCGCGCACTGGCTCACCTCCTGCACCGGCACCGCGACCGACATTCGCGCCGAGATCGCCGTCAGCATCGCCGCCACCGACCTCATCGGACTCACCGACGGACCGGGCCTCACGCTCGACGGCGAGCCGGTCAGCGCCGCATGGGTCCGCGAGCTCGCCCAGTCCGAGCACACCGTGCTCCGCAGGCTCGTCCTCGACCCGACCGGAGGGGTTCTCGACACCACGGTCCTGGCCTACCGGCCGCCCGAATCGCTCAGACAGGCGATCCGGTGGCGCGACGGCACCTGCCGCGTCGCCGGCTGCCGAGCGCCGGCTCGCAGCACCGACCTCGATCACGAGATCGCCTACGACCGCGGCGGCACGACGTCAGCGGACAACCTGCGCTGCCTGTGCAGGCGGCACCACAACATGAAGTCCCACGACCACCTCGCCGATCGCCACCTCGACCGGGCGATGGCGCACGCCGAGCGCTACCGCGTGGCCTAGAACCCGAGCTTGCGCAGCTGGCGCGGGTCGCGCTGCCAGTCCTTGGCGACCTTCACGTGCAGGTCCAGGTGCACGGGCGTGCCCAGGAGGCGCTCGATCTGGCCGCGCGAGTCGATGCCGATCTGCTTGAGCCGCGAGCCCTTCTTGCCGATGATGATGCCCTTCTGGCTGTCGCGCTCCACGTACACGCTGGCGCGCACGTCCAGCAGCGGCTTCTCGGCGGGCCGGTCCTCGCGCGGCACGACCTCCTCCACCACCACGGCCAGGGAGTGCGGCAGCTCGTCGTGCACGCCCTCGAGCGCGGCCTCGCGGATGATCTCCGCGATGAGGGTCTCCTCGGGCTCGTCGGTCAGCTGGCCCTCGGGGTACAGCGGCGGCCCGGGCGGGAGGGTGTCGATCAGCAGCGAGGCCAGCAGGTCGACCTGGTCCCCC
>JBEVDF010000075.1:0-3033 GCA_040514145.1 Aeromicrobium sp. | reverse complement strand
CTGGGTCGATCTCGCCGAGCGCGAGATCCAGCTGTTCCGCGAGGACATGACGGCACTGCGCATCATCCCGCCGGCGCACTACATCGGTGCGGTCGAGTCGATCGACCTCGTGGTCGAGCTCGTCGAGCGCCTGCGCACCGCCGGTGCCGTGTACGAGGTCGACGACGACCTGTACTTCGACGTCCACGCCGACCCGGGCTTCGGTCTGGTGTCGGGGTACGACGAGGAGACGATGCTGCGGATCTTCCCGCAGCGCGGGGGAGACCCCGATCGCGTCGGCAAGAAGCACCCGCTCGACTGCCTCCTGTGGCAGGCCGAGCGCCCCGGGGAGCCGGCGTGGGACACCCGGCTGGGCCGCGGGCGGCCCGGCTGGCACATCGAGTGCGCCGCGATCTCGCTGCACCACCTCGGCACCGCGTTCGACGTCCAGGGCGGCGGATCGGACCTCGTGTTCCCGCACCACGAGATGTCCGCCTCCGAGGCGACCGTCGCGACCGACGAGGTGTTCGCCCGGGCCTACGTGCACGCGGGCATGGTCGGCTACGAGGGCGAGAAGATGTCCAAGTCGAAGGGCAACCTCGTCCTGGTGTCGAAGCTGCGCAGCGCGGGTCACGACCCCATGGCGATCCGACTGGCCCTGCTGGCCCACCACTACCGCAGCGACTGGGAGTGGTTCGGGCAGGAGATCGCCGATGCCGAGGCGCGCCTGGCCGTCTGGCGATCCGCCGTCGCCCGTACGGTGGCGCCCTCCGGGGAGGCACTGGTCGAGCAGATCCGCGCGGCCATGACGAACGACCTCGACGCGCCCACCGCCCTGGCGGCCATCGACGCGTGGGCGGGCAACGACGCCGGCGAGGACCCGCAGGCCGGACGCACCGCCCGCACCGCGATCGACGCGCTGCTCGGCGTGGTTCTCTGAATCCTGCTCAGAACCCGGGGCCCCGGCGGTTCTCGGGCCTGGGCTGCGTGCGCTGACGTCCGAGCTCGCCGCCGATGCGGCCACCGTACGGACGTCCGTGATCGGCGAACTCGTCGCGGACGTACGACAGCCGCCAGGTGCCCAGCTGGATGCGCGACCCGGTTCGCAGGGTCTGGCGTGCCAGCTGCAGGCCGCCCACGGTGCTGGGCACCCGGGAGCTCCGGGCGATCAGGACGTACTCGTCCTCGTCGGTCCGCACGATCTCGGCCTGGAGCTCGTCGGTACCGGCCAGGCGCAGCCCGACAGCGTCGCCGCTGCCGATCGCGACGCCGTCCGTGGGCAGGAGGAAGACGCCGACGCGCCGCGACACCGCAGGATCCGAGGTGTCCGACAGGTAGAGCCGGGGCTTGCCGGCGCCGCCCGTCGGCGCGTGGGTCGTCGTGACGGCCCGCAGACGCTCGCGCATCGTGGGCAGCGGCGGCCACGGCGTGCCGGGGGGCAGCCCCGACGACGCGAGGCTGACCGATCGTGACGCGGACCGACGGCGCGCGAGCACGGCGCGCAGGGCATGGCCCCAGCTGCCGAGGCGCATGTGCGGGGAACGGGTCACGAGGCGCTGGAGGCGCGGCGCCCGGACGGCACCGATCGTGATGATGACGCCGTCGGGTCCTGACACCTCCACGACCAGCCCGAGCCGGGCGACCTCGGTGGCCATCTGGCGCACGTCGGAGCGGGACGGCTGCCCGGCCACGGCCAGGATGTCGTCACTGTGGATCGCGACCTGGTTCCCGGAGGCGCGCACCGTCCCGTGCAGGTGCGTCGCCGGCTGCGCACCGTCCGCCGGCACGTCGATGTCGAACGTCAGGTCGGCGGCGACGTGCAGCACGGCGGTCACGTCTGGTCGTCGCTCGTGGTGATGCGCAGCGTCCCGTTGAGCTTCCAGACGGCGCGCGGTGCGTCAGCACCCGTGTCGCGCGGCACCTCGACGGCCATGTCGACGAACTCGTAGTTGACCGCGGCGCCCTTGCCGGTGAGGTAGCTCCACATCTCCTGGCCGAGGTCGGACCAGTTGGTGACGGGCTCGATGGTGGGCTGGTTCTGGTCGTCGTGAGTGGTCATGGTCTGCTCCTGAGGTCATCGGGAGGGAAGTGCCGCCCGATCCTTCGAGAATGACATCCACGACGAGATGCGCAAGTTCTGAATAGGTTACTGCTCCGGGTCGACGTTGCGACGGCGGAGGTAGCGCTCGAACTCCTTGGCGATCGCGTCGCCCGACGCCTCGGGCAGCTCGCTGGTGTCCTGCTCGTTCTCGAGGGCCTCGACGTACTCGGCGATCTCCTCGTCGCGCGACATGAGGTCCTCCGCGCCGCGCTGCCACGCCTCGGTCATCTCGGTCAGGACACCCTGGGGGAGCGGCATGCTCATGGCATCCTCGAGCGCACCGAGAAGCGCCAGCGTCGCCTTGGGGCACGGCGGCTCGGCGAGGTAGTGGGGTACCGCAGCCCACAGCGAGGCCGAGGCGATGCCCTCCGCCGCGGCCATCTCGTTCAGCACCGAGGTGATGCCGACCGGACCGGTGTACCGCGACGGCAGCAACGACATCCGCTCCATGAGCTGCGGATCGCTGGTCGACCCGCTCACGGGGACGGGCCGCGTGTGCGGCGAGTCGGCCAGCAGGGCACCCAGGGTCACGATCTCGGTCACCCCGGCGAGCCGCGCGACGCCGATGACCGTCGAGCAGAACGCCTTCCAGCGGAAGTTCGGCTCGGGTGCGCGCAGCAGCAGCACGTCACGCTCGCTGTGGCGCGGGCGTGCGTGGTAGATCTGGGGCGCCGGCCAGGTGATGATCCGTTCGCCCTCGTCGTTCGCGTGGACCTGGGGGCGGTGCACCTGGAAGTCGTAGTACTCCTCCGGGTCGAGCTCGATCAGCAGCTCGGCGTCCCACTCCTCGATCAAGTGGTCGATGGTGCCGGAGGCGGCGTCGGCGGCGTCGTTCCAGCCCTCGAAAGCCGCCACCATCCAGGGATCGCGCATGGCTGGGATGTCGGCGCTTGAAGTCACGCCTCCAGCCTACCGACCTCGGTGCGCTGGACGTCGACCAGCGAGATCCGGCG
>JBEVDF010000059.1:0-10626 GCA_040514145.1 Aeromicrobium sp. | reverse complement strand
CACATCGCCGATGCCGTGCCGGGAGGAGGACACATGGTGCAAAGTCGCGACGTGGTGCGACTGCCATTCGAGTCTTCCACCCCGGGCATCGCCCGCACGAAGCTGGCAGCGTTCCTCACCCGCAACCGCACCGATCTGGCCGCCATCGACAACGCGCTCATCGTCCTGAGCGAGATGATCGCCAACGCCGTCGCCCACGGGACTCCCGACCAGGACGGCACGATGGAGATCGCCTGGGCGATCGAGGACGGCCACCTCCTGCTGAGCGTGCGCGACTCCGGGCACGGCGTCGACATGGTGCCGCGCCCCTTCGACGAGGACTCCCTCGGCGGCCGCGGCCTGTCGATCATCAGCCGGGTCGCCGACAAGTGGTCGGTCGACCTCACCGAGGGCACGTGCGTGCGTGCCGAGCTCACGCTGGCCTGAGCGCCGACCCCACGCTGCCGACGGATACCGTGTCGGCCATGGGCAAGAAGTCGCGAGGAACCAAGCCGGCCAAGCAGCGCATGCCGTTCGTGGCACGCACGTTCGAGGGACTCCCGTCCGAGGGCGACTGGGTCGCGATGCGCGAGTTCGTCCCGTCGGCCACGGCCGTCGTGGGCCTGCGCGACGGGGGAACGGTCCGCATCTGCTCGCTGCTGCCGGGCGCGGGAGCCGGCCTCGTCCGTCCTGACGGTGAGATCTGGGTCGGCCTGCAGGTCATGCACAACCACGGCGACATCAGCCGCGATCTGGCCCACGTCGTCGAGACGGCCCGCGAGACCGAGCCGGGCACGCCCATCCGCATGACGCCCCCGGGCGTGGGTGCCCGACTGCAGGACCTCATCGATCCCGACGGGTCGTTCGAGATCGAGCTGCACGACGGCTTCGACTGGTGGCTCGTCGAGGAGGACCGCGACTCGTCCGCCGCCGCGTCGGCGCTCGAGGAGGCCAACGCCACCGTCGCCCCGACGGAGCGCCTGACCGCCACCGACTCCGCCTACGTCACCGACATGGGTGACCACGCGTACCTGCGCTGGATCATGCTCGACGAGGAGGGCCCGCTGCTGGACGCGTTCGCACGCCTGCGCGCCGCCGGCACCGACACGATCGTCGAGGGCACCACGCTGATCGGCATCTTCCGCGCGCACGGCCTGCTCGTGCCCGTGTGGGAGCTCGATGGTGTCGGAGTCGACGAGCTGGACGCCGCCGTCCCGGGCTTCGTCGCGGTGCTCGACGAGGCGAAGGCGCAGACCGCCGAGCTGTCCGCGTCCGAGCGCACGGCGCGCCGCGACCTGGTCAGCCGCCAGGTCACCATTCGCTGACGCGCCGGACGGATCGGCGTGCCGTCGGTCACGGGGTTCGGTGCCGCGGGTGTGCAGCCCCTACGCTGAACGGGTGGACTGGAACAACTACGACGCCGCGTTGTTCGACCTCGACGGAGTGATCACTCCCACCGCCGAGGTGCACGAGCTGGCCTGGAGACGGATGTTCAGCGATTTCCTCGCCGGATACCCGGACGCCGCGCCCTACACCGACGCCGACTACTACGCGTACATCGACGGCAAGCCGCGCTACGAAGGCGTGCGCTCGTTCCTGGAGTCGCGGGGCATCGAGCTGCCGTACGGCGACCCGTCCGACGATCCCGCCGCCGAGACCGTCTGCGCGCTCGGCAACCGCAAGAACGACTACTTTCGCGAGGTGCTGCGCACCGAGGGGGTCGAGCCCTACCCCGGCTCGATCCGGCTGCTCGACGCCCTCGAGGAGCGCGGCGTGAAGGCCGCCCTCGTGTCCAGCTCCCGCAACGCCCGGCCCGTCCTCGAGGCGGCCGGCATCACCGACCGCTTCGAGGTCATCATCGACGGTGAGGTGGCCGCCGCCGAGCACATCGCCGGCAAGCCCCGCCCCGACACCTACGTGGCCGCCGCCGAGCGTCTCGGCGTGCCCACGCAGCGGTCGGTGGTGCTGGAGGACGCCGTGTCCGGTGTGCAGGCCGGCGCCGCCGGCGACTTCGGCCTGGTCGTGGGCGTCGATCGCGGCGCCGGTGCCGACGTGCTGCGCGAGAACGGCGCCGACGTGGTCGTCTCGGACCTGGCGGAGTTGCTGTGAGCGAGCGTCAGCCAGTGAGCCATGGTGGTCTCATGCCGGTGCCCCCGTTCCTTCGACTCCACACGGAGGTGAAGCCATGAGCTCGCACGAGGCTCCCCTGGCCGACGACTTCCTCGACCGCGTGCGCTGGCCGGTCGACCCGTGGCGGCTCGTCGAGACGTCGCCCGACCAGACCGACCTCGGTGTCACCGAGACGATCTTCTCCGTCGGCAACGGCTACCTCGGCATGCGCGGCAACGTCACCGAGGGCCGCGACTCCCACACCCACGGCACGTTCGTGAACGGCTTCCACGAGACCTGGAGGATCCACCACGCCGAGGAGGCGTACGGGTTCGCGCGGGTCGGCCAGACCATCGTCAACGCCCCCGACGCGAAGGTCATCCGCCTCTACGTCGACGACGAGCCGCTGCTGCTGAGCGTCGCCGACCTGCTCGAGTACGAGCGCTCCATCGACTTCCGCGACGGCGTGCTGCGGCGCGAGATCCTGTGGCGCACTCCGTCGAACAAGCGTGTCCGCGTCGTGTCCACTCGCATGGTCTCGTTCGCCCAGCGCCACCTCGCGGTGATGGAGTTCGAGGTCACGATGCTCGACGCCTCCGCGCCCATCGCGATCTCCTCGCAGATCCTCAACCGCCAGGACGGCGAGGACGAGTACCACGTCCGTTCCAAGGCGATGGGCGAAGGCCACGACCCGCGCAAGTCCGAAGGCTTCGACCGCCGGGTGCTCGACCCCAAGCACAAGTGGGGCGACGCCGAGAAGGGCCGCGTCTCGCTGGGCTTCCGCTGCGTCGACAGCGGGATGACCCTGGCCGTCGCGGCCGACCACCTGTTCGAGACCGCGAACGACTACTCGACCAGTGTCCAGGTCGAGGACGACCTGGCGAAGGTGACCTACCGGGTCTCGGCCAAGCCGGGCCAGACGATCCGCCTCACCAAGCTGGTCGCCTATCACACGTCGCGCGGCGTGCCGGTGCGCGAGCTCGTCGATCGCTGCCGCCGCACTCTCGAGCGCGCCGCCGAGGGGGGCGTCGCGAAGCAGCATGAGGACCAGAGGGCGTGGCTCGCCGAATTCTGGGCCCGCTCCGACGTCGAGGTCCCGGGGCACGACGACATCCAGCAGGCCATCCGCTGGAACCTCTTCCAGGTGGCCCAGGCCAGCGCGCGCGCCGAGGGCGCCGGCATCCCTGCGAAGGGCGTCACGGGCTCGGGCTACAGCGGGCACTACTTCTGGGACACCGAGGTCTACGTCCTGCCGTTCCTGACCTATACGAGTCCCAACAACACGCGGAACGCCCTGCGCTTCCGGCACAGCCTGCTGGACGCCGGCCGGCGCCGTGCCCGCGAGATGTCGCAGTCGGGAGCCCTGTTCCCGTGGCGCACGATCAACGGCGAGGAGGCCTCGGCCTTCTACGCCGCGGGCACCGCGCAGTACCACATCGACGCCGACATCGCGTATGCCGTGACGCAGTACTACCTCGCCACGGGCGACGAGGACTTCATGATCCGGCAGGGCATCGACATCCTCGTCGAGACCGCCCGGATGTGGGTCGATCTGGGCTTCTGGCGCGACGAGGAGGTGGGCACGTTCCACATCCACGGCGTCACCGGTCCGGACGAGTACACCACCGTCGTGAACGACAACCTGTTCACGAACGTCATGGCGCGGTTCAACCTCGGCGCGGCGGCATTCGCCGTCAAGCGCCTGGCCAAGCGCGACGAGACCGCCTACCGGCGCATGCTCACCCGGCTCGCGCTGCAGGACCACGAGGTCACCGACTGGGAGCGCGCCGCCCGCAACATGGCGATCCCCTACGACGAGGCGCTCGGCGTGCACCCGCAGGACCAGCACTTCCTGGAGCGCGAGGTCTGGGACCTCGACCACACGCCCCTGGACAAGCGGCCGCTGCTGTTGAACTACCACCCGCTGGTGATCTACCGCTTCCAGGTGATCAAGCAGGCCGACGTCGTGCTGGCCCTCTTCCTGCAGGGCAACCACTTCACCTCCGACCAGAAGCGCGCCAACTTCGAGTACTACGACCCGATCACCACCGGCGACTCCACGCTGTCGGCCGTGGTGCAGTCGATCATCGCCGCCGAGGTGGGGTACCGCGACCTGGCGTACCGCTACTTCCTCGGTGCCCTGTACGTCGACCTGGCCGACCGCCACAAGAACGCCACCGACGGCGTGCACGTGGCCTCCACCGGCGGTGTCTGGGGAGTCCTGGCCAGCGGCTTCGGCGGGTTCCGTGACCACCAGGGCGACTTCTCGATCGACCCGCGCCTGCCCGAGGCCTGGGACGAGCTGACCTACCGGGTGACCCTCCACGGCACCCGCGTCCGGGTCACGGTGCGGCGCGAGGAGCTGGAGCTCTTCATCGAGGACCAGCAGCCCAACGCGATGGGCCGGCTCGTCGACCCCACGTTCTTCGTGCGCACGCGCTCGATCACCGTGAAGCCCGGCGATCCCGTGGTGGTGCCGCTGAAGGGTCAGGGCCCCGACATCGAGGGCACGCCGCCGCCGGTCGCCGGCCGGCGTCGCGCCGACGGCACGGTCATCACCGCCATCGTCCCCGGCGGCGGCTGAGTCCGGGCTATTCGAGGGGCGCCAGCGTGGCCGGCACCCGCACGAGGACGACGCCGGGGTGGATCTCGGCGGTGATCTCCCGGCCCTCGCCGGCGGGGTCGCCGTCGAGCTGCATCGGCACGGCCTTCTCGGCCTTCACGTGCACCCGCTGCGCGCACAGGCGGGTCAGTCGCGCGTCGTTGGTCTTGCGACGGGTGATGACGCGCGCCACGATCGACAGCCACCCGATGAAGCGCTTCGGCGCCACGATCACGACGTCGAGCAGCCCGTCGTCGATCTTCGCGTCGGGCAGCAGGGGGATGCCGCCCTGGAGGAAGCCGACGTTGCCGATCACCACGGTGCGGGCACGGAAGTGGCGCGGCTCGTCGTCGTCGAGGGTGATCTCGACCTTGGTGCGCGGGAAGGTGATCGCCTTGACCCCGGAGACGAAGTACGCGAGATAGCCGACCCGCTTCTTCAGGTCCTCGTTGACGCCGGTCATGATCATCGCGTCCATGCCGAGGCCGGCCATCACGAGGAACGACGTGGAGGTGCCGCCGTCGGTGGTGAAGCTGGCCAGGTCGATCGCGCGGTCCTGGCCGCCGAACACGACGTCGAGGGCGTCGCGCGTGTTCACCGGGATGTCGAGGTTGCGCGCCAGCAGGTTGCCGGTGCCGTGGGGCAGCACGCCGATCGCGACGCCCGAGCGGGTGGCCTCCTCGCACACGGCGCGCACGGTGCCGTCGCCGCCGGCCGCGATGACCAGGTCGACGCCGGAGTCGAGCGCGGCGCGAGTCTGGCCGTGGCCGGGATCCTCGATCGTCGTCTCGAACCACTGCGGCTCGTCCCAGCCGTGCGCCGCACCGACCTGGCGCACCTTGGCCTTGAAGTCCTCGATGTCGCCGACCTTGACGGGGTTGAGCACCACCGCCGCGCGACGGCGACCCGAGCCGGTGACCACCGCGAGCTCGGACGGCAGCCGGCCGCTCCCGCGGACCATGAGCTGCCACAGCACGAGCGTCACGGTGACGCCGAAGCACACGCCCGCCGTGACGTCGCTGAGGAAGTGCACCCCCAGGAAGACGCGGTCGGCGGCCACCAGCAGGGCGAGCACGACCCACAGGGTCAGCCAGAGCCGCCGGCGCAGGCCGCGGCCCGTGACCACGATCGTGAGCAGGACCAGGACGGTGAAGAACAGCCCGGCGCCCGCGGAGTGGCCGCTCGGGAACGAGTAGCCGCCGATCTCGTGCAGCGGCAGGTCCCACACGGGCCGCTCGCGCCGCACGGCGAGCTTGATCAGCGCGTTGCCGCCGAGGACCACCACACCGGACGCCACCACCCAGGTCGCCACGAGTCGCTCGCCCCGCCACCACAGCAGGCCGGCGAGGGCCGCCAGGACGACGCCCACCGACCAGTTGCTGGTGACGATGGCGGTGATGTCGAGGACGTCGACCAGCCAGGCGCGGGGCTCGGACACGTCGTAGGCCCACTCGGCGACCGACTGGTCGAGGTCCATCAGGGGCTGCCAGCGCATCGACACGAGGGTCGCCAGGACGACGAACACCACGCCGCCGATCGCCATCAGGGCGGTCGGCAGGAGCGGCCGGTCGCCGTCGGCACGGCGCAGGTCGATCGTCACTGCAGTCCTCTCGTCAGAAATAGGGCCCGCCCAGCGTAACCGCGCCGCGCCGACTCGGCCGTTCGTGCCTCGCTAGGCTTGCGGGGTGATCGATCCCCGACTGTTGCGCGACGAACCCGACCTGCTGCGAGCTGCCCAGGAGCGCCGTGGCGAGTCACCGGAGGTCATCGACGCCCTGATCGCCGCCGACGAGGCGCGCCGCGCCGCCATCGTCGGCTTCGAGGCCGTGCGGTCCGAGCAGAAGCAGCTCGGCAAGCAGATCCCGAAGGCGCAGGGCGACGAGAAGCAGGCCCTGCTGGCGCGCACGAAGGAGCTGAGCGCCGAGGTCAAGGCAGCCGAGGCCGCCCAGGCCGAGTCCGCGAAGGAGTTCGAGGCGCTGCTGAAGACGCTGCCGAACCCCACGGTCGACGCGCCGCCCGGCGGCGAGGACGACTTCGTCGTGCTCGAGGAGATCGGCACGCCGCGCGACTTCGCGGCCGAGGGCTTCGAGCCGCGCGACCACCTCGAGCTCGGTGAGCTGCTCGGCGCGATCGACATGGAGCGCGGCGCGAAGGTGAGCGGCTCGCGGTTCTACTACCTCACGGGCGTCGGCGCCCAGCTCGAGCTCGCGTTGGTCCAGCTGGCCATGTCCACGGCCGCCGAGTGGGGCTTCACGCCGATGATCCCGCCGGCGCTGGTCAAGCCGCAGGCGATGGAGGGCACGGGCTTCCTGGGCCAGGCGGCCGACGACGTCTACCACCTGGAGAAGGACGACCTCTACCTCGTGGGCACCTCCGAGGTGCCGCTCGCGGCCTATCACGGCGGCGAGATCCTCCCCACCGAGTCGCTGCCGCGCCGCTACGCCGCGTTCAGCCCGTGCTTCCGCCGCGAGGCCGGCTCGTACGGCAAGGACACCCGCGGCATCTTCCGCGTGCACTGGTTCGACAAGGTCGAGATGTTCGTCTACACCACGCTCGAGCAGGCCGCGGCCGAGCACGAGCGGCTGCTGGGCTGGGAGAAGGCGTGGCTGGCCAAGCTCGAGCTGCCCTTCCGCGTCATCGACGTTGCCGCCGGCGACCTGGGCCTGTCGGCCGTGCGCAAGTTCGACTGCGAGGCCTGGATCCCCACGCAGGAGAAGTACCGCGAGCTGTCGTCGGCGTCGAACTGCACCGAGTTCCAGTCCCGCCGCCTCGACGTGCGCACGCGCGGCGCCGCCGACGAGGGCACCTCGCACGTCGCCACGCTCAACGGCACCCTGTGTGCGATGACCCGCACGATCGTCGCTCTGCTGGAGAACGGCCAGCAGGCCGACGGCTCGGTGCGGCTGCCGGAGGCGCTGCACCCGTACCTCGGCGAGGTGCTGCGTCCCCTCGGTCAGGCCTCGGCGTGACCTGGCGCCCCGGGCTCGTCGCGCTCGACGTCGACGGCACGATCGTCGACCACCGCAACGAGCTCAGCCCCGCGGTGAAGGACGCGATCCTCGGCCTGCGCAAGCAGGGCGTCCCGGTGGTCATCGCCACCGGCCGCGCGGTTCCGGGCGTGTACGACGTGCTCGACAAGCTCGAGTTCCGTGAGGGTCTCGGGGTGGCCAGCAACGGGTCGGTCGTGTTCAACGTCGACCCGTTCGAGGTCGTCCACACCACCACCTTCGACGCCCGCGAGGCCGTCAAGCGCGTGCTGGAGCGGGTGCCGGAGGCGCTCGTGGCGGTCGAGGAGGTCGGCATCGGCTACCGCGTGAACCGCGCGTTCCCCAAGGGCGAGATCACCGGCAAGATCATCCTCGACGAGGTCGACCGCATGGTGTCGCAGCCCGTCACCCGTGTCGTCGTGCGCGCGCCCAACCACGACCGCGACGAGTTCTCCGCGCTGGTCGAGGACCTGGGGCTGGACGGCACGAACTACTACATCGGCTACACCGCGTGGCTCGACCTCGCGCCCGACGGCGTCTCCAAGGCCTCGGGCCTGGAGGTCGTCTGCCGCAGGATGGGCCTGACCGCCGCCGACGTCCTGGCGGTGGGCGACGGCAGCAACGACGTCGAGATGATCCGCTGGGCCGGCCGCGGCGTCGCCATGGGCCAGGCCCCCGACGAGCTGATCTCCGTCGCCGACCACGTCACGGGCCCCGTCGAGGCCGACGGCCTCGCCGAGGAGCTCTCGCGCTGGCTCGACTGACAGGAAACCCACGTCACCGGGGAAACTGCACCACCGAGCGCACCGCTCGCCGCACGACAGGGGCCGCTCGTCGGTGTGGTCTGGCGCACACGGGGCGTGATGGGGCACCGTAAAGTCGTTGGCAGATGTGACCTGCGACACCCAGACACCACCGCGCCAGGAGGCCCACTCGTGACTCAGACCGGCATCGACAACCTCGCGAACGAGGAACGCATCTTCGAACCGCCGGCCGACCTGGCCGCGAACGCCAACGTCACCGCCGAGGCCTATGACCGCGCCGCCGCTGACCGCCTGGGGTACTGGGGCGAGCAGGCCGGTCGGCTCACCTGGGACACGCCCTTCACCGACGTCCTCGACTGGTCGAACCCGCCGTTCGCGAAGTGGTTCGTCGGCGGCAAGCTCAACGTCGCCTACAACTGCGTCGACCGCCACGTCGAGAACGGACTCGGCGACAAGGTCGCGTTCCACTTCGTCGGCGAGCCCGGCGACACCCGCGACCTCACCTACGCCCAGCTCAAGGACGAGGTCTGCAAGGCCGCCAACGCGATCGAGGAGCTCGGCATCGAGGCCGGCGACCGCGTGGCCATCTACCTGCCGATGATCCCCGAGGCCGTCATCGCGATGCTCGCGTGCGCCCGCCTGGGCGCCCCGCACACCGTGGTCTTCGGCGGCTTCAGCTCCGATGCCCTCGCCAGCCGCGTGGAGGACTGCGAGGCGAAGCTGATCATCACCGCCGACGGCGGCTACCGCCGCGGCAACCCCTCGGCCCTCAAGCCCGCCGTCGACGAGGCGATCGCGAAGCTCGGCGACAAGAGCCCGGTCGAGAACGTCCTCGTCGTGCGCCGCACGGGCCAGGAGGTCGCCTTCGACCAGGACATCGACGTCTGGTGGGACGAGCTGGTCGACGAGTCCTCGCCCGACCACACCCCGCAGGCGTTCGACGCCGAGCACCCCCTCTACGTCATGTACACGTCGGGGACCACGGGCAAGCCCAAGGGCATCCTGCACACCAGCGGCGGCTACCTGACGCAGTGTGCGTACACGTTCCACGCCGTCTTCGACCACAAGCGCGACACCGACGTGTTCTGGTGCACCGCCGACGTCGGCTGGGTCACCGGCCACTCCTACATCGTCTACGGCCCCACGGCCGAGGGTGCGACGCAGGTGCTCTACGAAGGAACGCCCGACAGCCCGCACAAGGGCCGCTGGTGGGAGATCATCCAGGAGAAGGGCGTGACGCTCTTCTACACGGCGCCCACCGCGATCCGCACGTTCATGAAGTGGGGCGACGACATCCCCGCGCAGTACGACCTCTCGTCGCTGCGCATCCTCGGCTCGGTCGGCGAGTCCATCAACCCCGAGGCCTACATCTGGTACCGCAAGCACATCGGCGGCGACCGTACGCCGATCGTCGACACGTGGTGGCAGACCGAGACCGGCGCCCACATGCTGAGTCCCCTGCCGGGCGTCACGGCCGCGAAGCCCGGCTCGGCGATGGGCCCGTTGCCGGGCATCAGCGCCGAGGTCGTCGACGACGCCGGCAAGCCGGTGGGCAACGGCGAGGGCGGCTACCTCGTCCTGACCGAGCCGTGGCCCTCGATGCTGCGCACGATCTGGGGCGACGACCAGCGGTTCAAGGACACGTACTGGGCCCGCTTCAAGAACATGTACTTCGCCGGCGACGGCGCCAAGAAGGACGCCGACGGGGCGATCTGGCTGCTGGGCCGCGTCGACGACGTCATGAACGTCTCGGGCCACCGCCTCTCGACCACCGAGATCGAGTCCGCCCTCGTGTCGCACCCCACCGTGGCCGAGGCCGCGGTCGTGGGCGCCACGGACGACACCACCGGCCAGGCCGTCGTGGCGTTCGTCATCTTGCGCGAGTCGGCCGCCGCGTCGACCGAGGAGCACATCATCACGTTGCGCAACCACGTCGCCAAGGAGATCGGCCCCATCGCCAAGCCGCGGCAGATCATGGTCGTGCAGGAGCTGCCCAAGACGCGGTCGGGCAAGATCATGCGCCGCCTGCTGCGCGACGTGGCCGAGAACCGTGAGGTCGGCGACGCGACCACGCTGGCCGACTCCTCCGTGATGGACCTGATCACGGCCGGCATGAAGAAGCCGGCGCCCGGCCAGGAGTGACACCCCGAGTCCGGGTGCGGCGCCACGAGGGGCTGCCGCGCCC